>JBPCUG010000266.1:0-3901 GCA_051011275.1 Cyclobacteriaceae bacterium
AGTTTTCTTCTATTTTCCCGAATACCGAATCTGCTTCAGCTTCTTTATCAAAGAAAGCAGCGGTAAACTTAATCCACTCTGCACGACCCAGTGGGGTTTCCTCCATGTAGTCGGCATTAAGGACTACCGGGATACCAGTGCCTTGTAATGTCTCAAACTGGTCATAGGTGCTGCCCATGGCAAAATCGATGATCAATTCGGGGGAGATGTCTATAAGAGATTCCAGATCGATATGGCTCTCGGGGCCAATGTCTAAAACCCTACCTTGGTCTACGAGTGTCCGGATGTTCCTGGAGGAGATCAAATCAGTATTGGGAAAGCCAGCCAAAAGGTGCGCAATACCCAAAAAGTCCAACGCCGGCAGGTGGCTAGTAGAGGTTGTTGCTAAACTGGACACTGGTGTTGGTATCACCATGTCTGCCTCTACGTCGGCCGGTGGTTCAAGGCCTCTGGGTACCAATAAATACTTGTAGCCTCGTTCGGAGCCTTTAAACGGTTCTAAGACTTCAACCAATTGGTAGTTCGAACCCCTTGTAATAGTGAACCCTTTAGCATGTTTGATATTAACAGGGACCATCCCATTATTCTGTACTTCAGCAACAGTGTCAGCACTTTGGGAACTACAGCCTAGAGCAAAACAAATAGCAAACAAAAACAAGCCGGGCGAAAACTTCATCATTCGGTTTAATTGTATGGGTGAATAACTATTTGCTAAGGGGCAATAAATATAGGATTAAATGATTACTTTTGATTTGATTTTGGTTCTCGGTCGAAAATCGATTGAGATTAAAACGGGAATTCCGTGCAAGTCGGAAGCTGTCCCCGCAACTGTAAGCCCGGTTCCTTAAATGGGATCAGCATTGTTGAGATCCAAGGCCACTGTCTATAATAAATGGGAAGGCCATCAATGATCGGGTAAGCCAGGAGACCTGCCATAATTGTTTAATGTATTTCAAAGCTTTCGGGTGAAAAGCAGGGAAAAATAGATTCTCTCAAATTTCTCTAGGCTTTGAATCATTTGAATAGAATTTCAATGGTTCGAATGCGTGTTTTTATCGTTGTATTATGGATGCTACCGGCCTTAAGCTGGGCTCAATCTGATACCACCTATTTAAAAGAGGTTCAGATAAGTGCTTCCAAGTGGCAAGATCATCTGGTGGGAACGAAAATTTTTTCGCTGGACTCAGCCACTCGCAGTCAATCGGTTGGACAAAACCTAGGAGAAATCTTAACTCAGAATACGGGCATTCATTTTAAATCCTATGGAGGATCAGGGCAGCTCTCTACCATTGCTTTTCGAGGATCTGGCGCAAGTCATACTGCTGTATTATGGAATGGGCTACCGGTAAATTCGCCTAATCTTGGGCAAGTAGATTTTGCTCTTTTTCCCTTATCCGGCTTGGAGCAAATAAGCTGGCAGCATGGTTCCGGAAGTGCTTTTTATGGTAGCGGTGCAATCGGAGGAACCGTAATCATCCATTCAGATCCACAGTGGGGCAAGGGGTTACGTGTTAAGGCAAGCCAGGGTGCGGGTAGTTATGGCCAGCATTATGGAAGCGTTCATTTGGGCCATAGCGGAACAAGATTTGAGATATCAACTAAAGCATACTATAACAAGGCAGTGAACGATTTTAAGGTTAAATACCAAGGCAGTGAATACCGACAACCAAATGCAAATGTTTCAAGTCACGGATTTCAACAACGACTTAGCTATAAGATCAACCAAAGTCGGCAAATGTTTATTGAAGGTTGGTATCACCTGAGTGATCGACGATTGCAACCTTTAGTTGGCAACTTTAATTCCAATGATCAACTCTTTGACCAGCAACTAAGAGCGATTTTTCATTATACCGAAGCTCACAACAATGGATTGTTGAGCTTTAATACTGGTTACCTCTATGATTTCCAACGATATAATAATCAAGAAGGTCTTCGCAACCACCAATGGGTTACAAATCTTGATTACCACCGAGATCTAAAAAATGGGTTGACTTTGCGGATAGGTGTACAATGGCAAGGGATCCAAGCTATAGTTCCACAATATATACAACGGGTAAAGGAAGGGAGATGGGCTATGTTTGGTGCCCTAAGCTACAACCTTGGTCGCTGGCACTTTGCTTTTAATGCCAGGCAATCATCAGTTAAAGGGTTCAAAGTGCCTTTTACTCCCTCATTCGGAACAGATCTGGATCTGATCAAGGGTACGACCAGTCAGCTTCGGGCAAAACTTTTACTTTCGAAAAACTATAATGTCCCAAGTTTAAATGACCGATTTTGGCAACCAGGAGGCAATATTGATTTGCTGCCCGAAGAGGGTATAGGCGCAGAAACGAGCCTGGTCTATGAGCACACAGGAAAACAAACCGACTTTGAAGCCACCGCTACTTATTTTCACAATCACATCAAAAACTGGATCATTTGGATTCCCGGTGGCACTAGCGAAAACGATAGAACCACTTCTTTCTGGCATCCCGAAAATGTCCGTGAAGTAAAATCAAGAGGTGTAGAACTCCACTGGCAACTGAAGCGCTCAATAAACAATTGGAAGTTTAATAGTCGTGGTGATTATGCTTTTACCAAGACCACCAATGAAAAACAATTGGATCGCTTTGATCGGTCTAAGGGAAACCAGTTGCCTTTCGTCCCTTTACATCGGATTAGCTGGCGGTTGCAAATAGCCAAGAGCAAATGGGCAGGGAGTATCAACCTATATAACACCGGAAAAAGGTATATCGAAACAAACAATGAATCTCCGGCCCTACCTGCCTATACCTTGGTGGATGCAGCAGTATCCAGGACTTTTCTCATAGGAACATCCAAAATAAACGTGACTGCAAGACTAAACAATATTTTTAACCTGGATTACACAAGCATGAGCTTGAGAGCTATGCCAGGAAGAAGTTATCAAGTGAATGTGAATTTAAATTTGAAACAGAATAAGAAGTATGGGACGATCTAAATTAAACCTTTCTTTGTGGTTGTTGACCTGCGTTGGATTATTGATGGTAGGTTGTCAGACCGATGACACGCCAACCCCTATGACCAGCGAACCGGATGTGATCGTGGTAAACGAGGGTAATTTCGGAGATGCTGATGGATCTTTCAGCACATTTAATTCGGCTACAGGAGCTGTAGCCACCCAGGCTTTCCAAGAGGAAAACGGTACTGCTATTAATGCGCTTATTCAAAATGTGGTGGAGCACCAGGGAACGATTTTTGCTACTACCAATTCTGCGGATAAACTTGAAATATTTGACGCCTCCACTTTCATCTCTACGGCTACAATATCCTCTGGATTAACCACGCCGTATGATTTTGCCGCTTCGGGTCTTAAAGGTTATGTTTCAAATTGGGGTACTTTCAATGGTACTACTTTTGTTTACGAAGGAGGGTTTATTGCCGTCATTGATCTAAGAGACTACACGATTACAAAGCAGATAGGTAGAGCGGTGCGACCTCAGGGTTTACTAGTGGCTAGCGACAAGCTCTATGTAGCTAACGTAGATGGAAGTTCGGTTTCAGTTTTCGACGCAGTAAATGATGAATTCATTATCGACATCACCGTGGCCAACAATCCTGATAGAATGGTATTGGACGGTAACGATAAAATCTGGGTGCTATGCAACAGCGGCAACCTAGTAAGGATTGACCCTCAGACTGATCAGGTGGAAACTATTATTACCGGGATTCAGGCATCCGGATTTAATGAGAAAATGATTACAAATCGGACTCGAGATAAGCTCTACTATCTCTCTTCAACGGGTTTTGATCCTTCTACGGGTGCAGTTTACGAATTTGATATTAGTGCGACTTCCGCCCCTATAACTCCTCTAGCTACCGGAAATAATTTTTATGGGATAGGGCTGGACCCGGATGATAATATTTTATATGTCTCGAATAA
>JBPCUG010000267.1:0-3648 GCA_051011275.1 Cyclobacteriaceae bacterium
TTTTGAATTTGCCGGTGAAGTTGGAACTTACAAAATCGTTTTATTCAATCAACTGTGTCCCTAGGGATACCAACATTTTTTAGACTAGATAGTGATAGCATATGGAATCCATTTTACCTCTACTTGAGCGAGTTCGGGAAGCTTCCCACGAGATGCGTTTATTAGAAGATCAGTACAAAAAGGAGATCTTGTTTTCATTGGCCGCCTTAATAAAGGAGCATCAATTGGATATCCTGGAAGAGAATAGAAAGGATGCTTTACGAATGGATGACAGCAATCCGAAGAAAGACCGCTTGTTCCTTGACCTTCACAGAGTCTTCCAGCTTATAGAAAACATTCAAAGGATAGCCAACCTACCGGATCCCACAAGGCAAGTACTATCAAATGACCGAGTTGAAAATGGGCTGACCATAAAGAAGGTTACTACGCCGCTTGGAGTGGTAGGAATTATATATGAGTCTCGTCCAAACGTGACCATTGATGTAGCCGCTTTGTGTATAAGATCGGGTAATGCCTGTGTACTGCGCGGAGGCTCGGATGCCTATCATACCAATAAATATTTGGTGGGGCTGATACATCAGGCAATGGAAAAATATGATGTCAATTTGCTTGGTGTGCAACTGTTGCCCACCAACCGTAAATTTGTAAACGAGTTGCTAGCAGCTGACAAGTATATAGACATTATAATTCCAAGGGGCTCACAAGAGCTGATCGACTTCGTGCGCGAAAATACTACTGTGCCAACCATAGAGACCGGAGCCGGGGTTTGCCATACTTTTGTCAGTAAGTCGGCTGATCTTCAAAAAGCGCGAGATATTGTGGTCAATGCCAAGGTTTCAAGGCCATCGGTTTGCAATGCGCTAGACACTTTGTTGGTTGAACGACCCATAGCAACCACATTCCTGCCAATGATCATCCCCGGCATGAGAGAGTATAAGGTTGAGATCCTGGCTGAAGGTGAGGCCTTTGATATTTTAGAACAGGCTGATTACGGCCTATTAGATTTAGCCGAAGCGAGCGACTTTGGTCGGGAGTTCCTGGGGTTTAAATGCTCAGTAAAAGTAGTGGACAACATAAATGAGGCCCTACAACACATACAGAAATATAGCTCTAAGCATTCAGAAGCCATTATATCAGAAGAGGAAGAGGTTTGTCAACATTTCCTAGATCGGGTAGATGCGGCTGCTGTTTATGCTAACGCTTCTACCAGATTTACTGACGGTGGGGTATTTGGGTTAGGTGCAGAAATTGGCATATCAACTCAAAAGCTACATGCTCGCGGACCTTTTGCTCTAGAGAAACTAGTTACGGAAAAATGGGTGATCACCGGGCAAGGACAAGTGCGTGCCTGAAAATAAACACATATGAAAGAGAAAATTGCAATTTTGGGTGGAGGCAATCTCGGCGCGTCCATCGCAGAAGGATTGATCCAGAACGGCTTTATCCGCCCAAAAAATATCATGGTCACCAGGAGAAAGCTTAAGCTGCTTGAACACTTAAAAAAGAAAGGTGTACAGGTTGTCGCAGACAATTGCAAAGCAATTAGCACTGCAGATATAATTATAATTGCAGTTAAGCCAAAGCAATGCGCCGAGATCCTTGAAGAAATAAAACCAGAAATAAAAACTAAACAAATCCTAGTGTCAGTGGTCACTGGGGTGACTACTGATCAAATCTTGGAGACCATTGGTAAGAAGACCACCGTTTTTCGGGTAATGCCTAACACAGCTATTGCCATACAGGAATCGATGTCCTGTATTTCCTCAGTGCATGCCAATAAAACCCAGATCAATGCGGTGTCCAAACTATTTGCAAGTCTAGGCAAAGTAGCAATGATAGATGAGGAGCTTATGAATGCCTCAACCGCATTGGGCGCTTGCGGAATTGCATTTGCTCTGAGATTCATACGAGCGGCCACCCAAGGTGGTATTGAAATTGGGTTTGATTCCCGTACCGCTGAACTGATAGCCGCCCAAACAGTAAAAGGCGCAGCAAGTCTTTTACTACAAAGAGGTCGGCATCCGGAGAGGGAAATTGATTTGGTGACCACCCCACAAGGATGCACCATTGCCGGGCTCAATGAAATGGAACATCAAGGATTTAGTTCTTCCTTGATCAAAGGTATCGTAACCTCCTTCAATAAGATCTAGTATCTACTTTGGGGCCTGGCTTTTTACCTTTTCCCTAAAGTATTCCAAAGTAGGTTTCAAACCTTCCGATCTTGTGTACTGAGGCTCCCAATCCAGTAGCGCTTTGGCCTTTGAGATATCAGGCTGTCTCTTTTTGGGATCGTCAGTTGGTAATGGCTCATAGATTATTTTTGATGACGAGCCGGTGATCTTTACGATCTCCTCTGCAAATTCTTTGATTGTGATCTCTTCAGGATTTCCAATGTTAACTGGCAAGTGATGGTCACTCATCAATAACCTGTAAATCCCTTCAACCAAATCCTTGACGTAGCAAAATGAGCGCGTCTGGGAGCCATCACCAAATACTGTTATATCCTCACCCCTAAGTGCCTGACCAATAAAAGCAGGTAAGGCCCGGCCATCATTCAATCGCATGCGAGGCCCGTAGGTGTTAAATATCCTAATAATCCTTGTATCCACACCATGAAAAGTGTGATAAGCCATGGTGATAGCCTCCAAAAATCTCTTTGCTTCGTCGTATACACCTCTAGGACCTATTGGATTTACATTACCCCAATAATCTTCGCTTTGGGGGTGCACCAAAGGGTCCCCATAAATTTCAGAAGTGGATGCTACCAGGATCCTTGATTTTTTTTCTCTAGCTAACCCCAAAAGATGCATGGTGCCAATTGATCCTACTTTTAAAGTTTGGATCGGCATCTTCAAATAATCGATCGGGCTTGCAGGAGAAGCGAAATGAAGTATATAATCTAACTCACCGGGTACATGGACGAAAGTGGAGACGTCTGCGTGATGGAATTGGAAATTCTCTTGTCCCATCAAATGTTCTATGTTATTTAGGGAGCCCGTCAATAGATTATCCATACAAACAACCTGAAATCCCTCCTTAAAAAATCTATCGCACAAATGTGATCCAAGGAATCCGGCACCGCCGGTTATTAGCACTCGCTTCTGAGACATATTTATGATATGATTATTCCACAGGAAAGCCTGGTTTTGCTTTCCCATAGCGTTTTTTAAAATCTAAACAGCGAGCTAAGTTATCAATTGCAGCATTAACGAAGATATCACTTGAAAGAATTCAAAGAAAATTTATATTTTTTATAGGATTATCTAAAATAATACATTCTTTTACTGATTCGGTTACAATGAAACGCTATTATGAGATAGCAAGAGAAGTTCCGCCAGTTGCATCATGAAAAATACTACTACTGATGATACGCTTTGATAATAAGGTTAGTCTTTGATAAGATCAAGGTTTGATTTTATAACTTTGTTAAATTTTGATTTTTTTTTTGTAGAAATTTAAATAGACTGGAAATTAATTGCCAGTTATTAACTTTAAGCTGCTAAATTCAGATATTTTGAAAAAATACATCCCAATAATTTTCTCCTGCGTAATAGGTTTTATCATTGCTTCAGGGTGCGTTCCAGCTAGGAAGCAAACCTATTTGACTCAACCCACTAGCTATGAAATACCCATTTCCAACGATCTGCG
>JBPCUG010000268.1:0-5489 GCA_051011275.1 Cyclobacteriaceae bacterium
CCTTACTGTGATGGTTCACATAAAGGATCAGAATTTACCCCAATCGTGGAGAAAATAACTGAGGCTAAAAAGGTAGCTTGGTGCGGATGTAAACATTCCGGCAATAAGCCTTACTGCGATGGTAGTCATAAAAACATGTAACTAAAAAGTAAAGGTTTGCTTTGCCTGGCAGGTGTTGCTAGCAAATCCCGTACCTGGGATAATGTAGTCAGGCAGATCCTTCAATATTGGCGATAGACCAACAGACTTGGAAATCAATGTCAGTTTCGGTTTGAAACCGGGATCAATATGCATTTTAATTTTTATGTCCTTCCCCAACAACCCGTAGTGTACCATCCGGTAACTTTTATCCTCTGTCTGCACATGGTCGGGTTCGATTACTCGGTCATTAATTTGAAGAGATACGATCTTATCACTTTTTGAGATCATCATTTCTAAGATTGCGGCTGGGTCTTTAGCTCCTATTTTAAGAGCTAGTTGCCGTTCATTGCCAATTAAGGTATCGGTGTCGAGATGCATTGAAGGCTTGCCAATGTTTGCCTCGGACGTAGGGGCGTCTGTGATCAAATGACTTCGGGTTGTGCGAGGGTAAAAGGCAGTGAAAGGTTGAGGCTTCGACTCTTTAAAAATTTGCTTTTTCCAGTCATCAAGACGCAACTCACTCGAAACCCAAAAGGCTTGGTTTTGATCTAGATCTAATGCATATATCAAATCACTTTGCAGTGGCCGTTGGGCATTATATTGGGAGGTGAAATGACCCAAGAGAATAAAGATAAAACCTAAAAACAAAAAGCTGTTTATTGCAATTCTTGCCTTGACTACCATGCCGAAAAGGGGAAGGCCCATCCCCATAAGTAAGACCAATAAGATCACGGGAGCTAGCAACAGATCAATGCTAAAGGCGAGGAATAAATTATAAATGACTGGGACCCATAAAAATATTGCAGGTAAAAAACTAATTGTTGAAATTGCCAAGTAAGGTATCAAATGAGTGGTTCTTTTCAACTGAAGGAAGAGGACTACCAATTGTCCAACCACAATGTACAATAATGGAAAAGTAAACAAGTATACCGCGGTAGGCATCTTTTGATACATTATAGCGATACCTATAATTTCTATGATGAGGACTGCAGCTAGCAACGAACCGGTGCGATTTTTCTTGAATAGCCATCGATAGATAATAAGAAATACGAATATACCCAGACTAAGAGCAGCACCCAAATAGTAATGGCTATTGTAAAAATTGCTGGCATAGAAATTTTGATAGTGAGGATATAAACCTTTAGTGGCCATTTGTCCGGCCCAGCTAATGCCACCAACTGTTGCTAGAGCAAGAATGAAGAATACTAATCCCACCAATACTTGAAGCAAACGGATCTTCCCTAACTTGATGCCGAAGAAAAACCAGATCAGAAATATCAGAAGTAAAGACCCAACTAGGACGACATCCCAGGATGCCGGATAGCTGATCAACCAGTGTCCTATGGGATTAAAAAAAGTGAGATCAGCAGCTTTGGTATTGCCGGAGAGATCAATGGATCCAAAATGGCGAGATAAGCTAAGCATATAGGAACCATGGTGTTGCAGACTGTTGGGGTTTAAGTTTTCAAAGCTATCGGTCATTGAATGATAGTTCACAAAACCGTCAATGAAACCAAAGTTTAGGCCTGCGATACCGTCATTCTTGAAGACAGTGAAATCGGTATCGTTGGGTAACATTTTATAAATTTCATAACTCATGGAGTTGGCCATAGGGTAGGGGGCAGCTTTCGCATATTGCTCTATAACCCATCCGTTGTCGGGGTTAACTTCAAAGGTTAGGCTGGGGCCGCTATTCCCTCTGCCCTCAAAGTTGAGTAGAACACCAACTTCTTTAGCCATGTTGTGTTGTTCAACGAAGGCGCGAGCACCCATCAGCCCCATTTCCTCACCATCGGTAAACAAAAAAATTACGTCGTTCTCAAGTTGAGGACCTTGACTAAGTATGCGCATCACCTCAAGCATAGCAGCTACACCGGCGCCGTCATCACCAGCTCCAAAAGTATTAGGTTGGGAGTCATAGTGAGACATAACCAACAGGGCTTTGCTTGACCCTGACCCTGGCAATTTGGCTATTACATTTTCGACATAAGCGGACCTTAAATAGCCCGGGTAGCTATTTGTTGTATGAGCTTCTTGGGTTTCAACCTTTAGGCCCAAGGCCTCACTTTGACTCACCAGATAATCTCTGATTATTTGATTTTGCTTGGTTCCGGTACTATGTGGTTTTTCGGCTAAAACTTTTACGTGTATAAGAGCGCGTTCAGCAGAGAAAGTTTGCTGATCCGAGGTGGCTGGGAGAGCACTTGGAGGTAATGTAAGATAGAATGATAGGAAACTGGCCAATAGCAGCACTATCATTATTGAAATACCTATTACTTTATTCAAAATTGCCTGATTAAAAAATAGAATCTAGAAACCCATGGCCTTGTCATCCCCTCTATTGTAATCGGCTGCTCCTTCGAGCGTGCCATCGTCACGTATTAATATTGCCTCCACTTTACCTAGGGAGGGTCTTTTTTCTACGGTATGTCCAAGGTTTTGTAGTTGCTGAGCGGTCGTTTCATCAAATGCTCCCTCTTCTTCAATGATCAAATCGGGTAACCACTGATGGTGAAACTTCTTTGCATCTAGAGCTTCTTGCATAGTCATCCCGTGATCGACCACATTGACAATAGTTTGAAAAACGGATGTAATAATGGTTGACCCTCCGGGAGTTCCTACCACCATAAAAAGTGCTTCATCTTTTTCCAAAATGGTGGGAGTCATCGAACTTAGCATTCTTTTTTCAGGAGTGATCGCATTGGCCTCGGCACCCACCAGCCCAAACATATTAGGCACTCCAGGTTTGGAGCTAAAGTCGTCCATTTCATTGTTAAGTAAAAAGCCGCCACCTTCTACCACCACCTTGCTGCCAAAATTCCCATTGAGCGTAGTAGTTATCGCCACAGCATTCCCTTGACTGTCAACAATGGAGAAGTGGGTGGTTTCCACACTTTCAATAATCTCCACCTGGCCTTCTTTGATCTCTTGAGAGGCTGTTTTAGCTTCCATATCGATAGACCCATTACGCTCAGCTAAGTAGCTTTGATCTAGCAGCATTTTCACAGGAACGGGATAGTAATCAGGATCTCCCAAGTGGGTGGCCCGGTCGGCATACACTCTTCTTTCCAGTTCTGTCATTAAGTGGACTGTGCGAGGTTGATTAAATCCCCATTCTTTGACATCGAATGGTTCCAATCCTTTAAGCAATTGCAACAAGGCTACCCCCCCACTTGATGGAGGGGGCATGGAGATCACGTTATAGGATCGCTAAGTTCCTGCCACTGGATCTCTCCATTTAGACTGATACGCAACCAGATCCTCTTTGGTAATTAATCCACCGCCTTTTTCCATCTCTGCAACCAAAAGATCGGCTACAGGGCCTTCATAAAACCCTGACCGGCCATAGTCTCTTATTAATTTCAAAGTTTCCGCCAGCTCTGGGTAGAAAATAGTATCCCCTGTTTGCCATTCTGATTCGCTAATGAACGGTATCTCATGTTGATTGACTTTTTGAAACGCCTCTTGATACTGATTCAACCGACTTGATTCCATCTCCGTGAGCGGTACCCCTCTTAAGGCCAGATCAATAGCAGGTTGCACTAAATCCCTAAAGGGTTTTGACCCTAATTTCTCATGTATTTTAGTCATACCGTCAACTGAACCTGGAACGCCTACGGCGAGGTGGCCTTCCGTACTTAGACCACTTATCACTTCATCCTGGTCATCCAGGTACATATCTTGATGGGCAGCTAGAGGTGCTTTTTCCCTAAAGTCTAAGGTGCCAGATGTGCCATCGGTGAGGCGGTATACCAAAAATCCTCCACCTCCAATGTTTCCAGCCCTTGGATAAACCACTGCCAAAGCGAATTGTACAGCTATAGCGGCATCAAAAGCATTACCCCCTTTTTTCAGCACATCATAACCTACTTGAGTGGCCAGTGGATGGGCAGTGACCACCATAGCGCTTTTGCCTATGACACCTTCTTCAGGAGTTTTGGCCTGCTGAACTGTAGTCTGATTATAACAACTGTAACTTGTTATTAATACCAGTAATAGTAATAGCTTTCTCATCCGCTAAAGATAGAAAAAATCAAATACTTGTAATTAGAATTGGATACACCTTACTTTAGGTGCTCTTCAAACAGCTTGAAGATCCGTTTGTATTCGTCTGTCCAGCTGCTGGATTCAACGAACGCATGGCCCTCCAAAGGAAAAACTGCTAGCTCCCAACTGTCTTTACCCAGTTCTATTAAACGCTGTGATAAACGCACCACATCTTGAAAGTGGACATTGGTATCGACCATTCCGTGCAACATTAGCAGATGGCCCTTAAGCCCTTCCGCGTAGTAGATAGGAGAACTTTTCACATAAGCTAAACTGTCGATCACAGGTTGATTAAGGATGTTGGATGTATAGCCATTGTTATAGTGTGCCCAATCTGTGACTGACCTAAGCGCTGCTCCGGCAACAAAGGTATCTGGCTCCTTGAACATCGCCATTAGTGTGATAAACCCACCGTAAGATCCACCGTAGATGCCCAGCCTGGAAGGGTTGATTTGATGGGACTCAACTAAATATTTAGCTCCATCTATTTGGTCCGTAAGATCTTTTCCCCCCATGTGCTGATAAATCGCTGTTCTCCACTCACGTCCGTATCCGGAGCTGCCACGATAGTCGATATCCAACACCGTATAACCGTGGTCAACTAAAAAATTATGAAACATATATTCCCTATAGTAACTACTCCACCATTTATGGGCATTTTGCAAGTAACCCGCGCCATGGACAAAGACGATTGCCGGTCCATTAGGTTCTGGGTTTTCCGCTCGATATAACCTTGCGGGTACTTCTACCCCATCCCTCGCGGTGAAAGAGATATGTAGAGGTTCCCGCCATTTGTATGATTTAAAATCCTCACTTAAGGAGTAGGTGATGCGCTTGGGTGGTTCCGGTGACGAGTCACTGAATGCAGGGTTTTTCAATAGGTATAGCTCCCAAGGCCGATTGCTGGTAGAATTTCGGATAGCCATCCACTTTTCATCGGGAGATAGGGTAACGTCACTTCTTCCGGTCAGGGCAGTAAGCTGTTTGGCTTTGCCACCTTTTGCCGGCATTTGATAAAAATGCCTTTCTCCCGGATGCTCCTGATTGGTGCTGAAATACCAGAACTTCTTATCCCTGGACAATTGGGGATTGTAGACTTCACAGTCTCCCGAAGTAAGCGCTTTCTTTTTGCCATTTTTGATATTGGCCAAATACAAATGAGAATAACCCGAAGCCTCAGATTGAAACCAGATATTTTCGTTGTCAGGCATCCACCCCATTGCTGGAGAGGAGAAGATATAACCAATCCCCGGACCATTGATCCAGGCAGGGTCTTGTTGCCGGTCAATCAAGCTTGGCTC
>JBPCUG010000269.1:0-6904 GCA_051011275.1 Cyclobacteriaceae bacterium
ATATTCTTAAATACAAAGTAGGAACCTGATGACATGATAACCACTTTGGCTTGTTCATTCTCAAACTTCTGCACGCCTTCCCCTTCATCATAGTCTACAGCGGAAAGGGTGGAGTTTCGTAAAATAAGACCTGAGTTTCCGGTTAGTGATGATGCCTGGGCAGCACCTTTATCGGCATATGCAGCGGTAACTAAATATACGCCATCTTTTTTGCGCCTTCTTTGATGCTTATCTGCTTTGAATTCACCATTTGCTGGTAAGTAGCTCTTCGCAGCATCGCTGCCTAAGCTAATAATATACTGGGCCATGTCTTGAGCTTCGGCCTCAGTTAACTGCGGATGAGCAGCCATGGCTTGTTCTCCCCAAACACCACCGCCACCTTTAACTATTTTTCCAGCCAGATATTTCGACGCTCCAGGATCATCTTTATACTTTTCAGCAATCTGAAGATAGGAGGGGCCAATGGACTTGTCATTTACCTGGTGGCAGGCTTTGCAATCACTCTCGCTGATCAACCTGTTGCCACCAATCCCGGCTACTGAAGCATCCATCTCCCTGTGGCCTTGAGCGATCAAGGTCATGTCATGTCCTTCCGGGTGGTAGTCTACTTTTACGAAAACCTCACTTGGATCAATTCCCCCTTCACCAAGACTTCCATCTTCTTTATCCGTAACATTTACTTGATATGCTATCGATTGGTTGTCCCAATAGAAAGTTTGGTTGCCCTGAAGTGCAATCTCAAGTTGAGGAGGATCATTTCCTGCGATTATATCGATCGATTCTGTAACTGTATTTCCTTGACCGTCATCTATTGTAAGGGTTGCCTGATAAGTGCCTGGATCGGAATAGGTAAACTGAGCGCTGGCATTGGTAACCGGCGCAACTCCAGGAAGGAATTCCCAACTATAACTAAGGTCATCACCGTCATAGTCTTGGCTACCGTCGGAAGTAAACTGAACTGTAAGTGGTACGGCTCCCGCTTTTTTATCCGCGGCGATGTTTATGACAGGAGGTCGGTTGCCGGCAGTGTAAGTAATATGTACCAGCCTTGCATCTTGGTTGCGCTTAAACCATGTGGTTCCGTATTCCAACATATATAGATCTCCTTCAGGGCCAAACTGCATATCCATTGGATTGTTAAATTCAGTATCAGCCATAAACGGTGTCATCCTCTTTAGCTTCTGGTCCGCATCTAGTTCCAAAAGGAATACTTTTCCTCGCATCCATTCGTAAAAGAATAACTTACCTTCAAAGTAATTGGGAAAGCGCTTGTCAGTATCAGGGAAGGCATCGCTATGAAAGATGGGTCCTGCCATTGCATTTTTACCTCCAGTACCCATAAGGGGAAATTCCTCTGATTCGTCGTAAGAGTACCAGATCATTGCCTCTTGAGCCGGCGGCAGCTCTTTCTTTCCAGTATTATTTGGTGATAGATTCATTGGTCTTTCCGGGTCGAAGAAGTTGCCAGCTTTCTTTGCTACGAAATCGTAATCGCTATAGGCCTGATTGTTTCCCGTAAATAGCGGCCAGCCGTAAAATCCTGCTGCTCTAGCCTGGTTCAATTCGTCAAGACCTTTTGGCCCTCGCGTTTCACTATTCTGTCCGGCGTCGGGTCCAACATCCCCCCAATACAAGTATCCTGTTTTGGAATCGACTGAAATTCGGTAGGGATTGCGGCAACCCATAACATAAATCTCGGCTCTCGCTTCAGGATCGCCTTCAGCAAACAAGTTTCCTTCAGGAATACTATAAGTGCCATCATTTTCTGGCTTGATCCTTAGCACTTTACCTCTCAAGTCGTTTGTGTTTGCCGAAGACCTTTGGGCGTCCCATGGTTTCCTGCCCGGCCCCTCATCACTTGGACTATAGCCATCAGAATTGAATGGGTTTGTATCATCACCAGTTGATAAGAACAGATTACCATTAGGACCGAAAGCGATAGAACCCCCGGTATGACAGCATTGGTCTCTTTGGACCGCTACTTCCAGCATTACAATTTCTGTATCCATTTTTAGTTCGTCTCCGACCATCTCAAATCTTGACAGATGTTGTTTAGGTATATCACCTGCTGGTGAATAGAAGATATATACCCAGTTGTTTTCAGAGTAGTTAGGATCTAGTGCCAAACCCATCATGCCATCTTCGAATTTAGTGTGGGCATCGAACTTGGCGATGACCAAAGTAGAGTCGAGATCAGGCTTATAGAGTTTTACCAAACCTTTGCGTTCAAGGAACATCACTCGGCCGTCATCAAATACTGTCATTTCGGTGGGTTCGTCCAGATTGAAGTCAAGGACTTTTTTGGTAAATCGATTGTCTTCGGGAACAGGGACTGTGGTAGCTTTGGTAAAGTCAAGTGGTTTGCTATCACCAATTGCATAAGCCATACCACCTCTTAAAATTTTGAGAAATTCAGGTTCGCTATAAGTCTCATCAGTATGGCCAAAGTTGGTATAAAAAGATCTCCCACCATCATAGTCGTGGTACCAGGTCATAGGATGATTATCTCCATTAGTTCCGCCCTCGTAACTTTTTTCATCTATATCAACTAAGATATTGATATCAGGATTGATGTCTTTAAAATTGTAAAACTCATCTACTTTCTCGTAACTGTCAGGCAACGAATCAGTAGCTATATGGCTTTTATCCAATACCCTTACCTTTGCCGTACGGACATTGGGGTTGTTTGGATGACCGTTGAAATAGGCGCCAACTAATTTCCCATACCAGGGCCAATCATATTCGGTATCAGTTGCTGCATGGATACCAACAAAACCACCCCCGGCTTGTATGTATCTCTCAAAGCTAGCCTCTTGCTGTGGGTTAAGCACATTCATGGTGGTATTTAGAAATACCACTGCACTATATTGTGCTAGATTAGTTTCGTTGAATTTGCCGGCATCTTCTGTAGTATCTATTGCAAAACCCTCTTGACTGCCCATAAGTTGTAAGGCTTTTTGTCCAGCGGCGATGGATTCATGCCTAAAGCCATCTGTTTTGGAAAATACCAATACCTTTTTTTCCCTGGAGGTATCTTCGCAGCCAGCAAAAACAAAAACAAAAATCACCAGCAATGATATGCCATATAAGACTAACTTCTTCATAATAGTTTGATCGTTCTTTTTTAGTTGATGCCTAACACTTTGTTATTTAGCTCCTCGTCCATTCCGGCATCGGCAAAATCGTCAAAAGCTTTTTCTGTAACTCTAATTATATGATCCCGGATAAAAGGTGCTCCTTCTTTGGCGCCATCTTCCGGATGTTTTAGACAACATTCCCATTCCAATACAGCCCATCCTTCGTAATCATATTGCGCTAATTTACTAAATATGGATTTGAAATCGACCTGTCCGTCACCGAGCGAACGGAAGCGACCTGCTCTTTCTAACCAGCCTTGGTAGCCACCATAAACACCAACCCGGCCACTAGGATTGAATTCAGCATCTTTTACATGGAACATTTTGATATGCTCATAATAAAGATCGATATAGGCCAGATAGTCCAGCTGCTGTAAAACGAAGTGACTTGGGTCATAAAGCAATTTTGCTCTGGGATGATTATTCGTTTCCTCCAAAAACATTTCAAAGGTCGCACCGTCGTGCAGATCTTCCCCAGGATGTATTTCGTAGCATACATCCACACCTACTTCATCAAACGCGTTTAGTATGGGTTGCCACCTGGCGGCTAACTCCTTAAACCCGGTCTCCACTAGCCCGGCCGGCCTTTGAGGCCATGGGTATACCGTATGCCACATCAAAGCACCGGAAAAGGTTGCGTGCGCATTCAAACCCATATGTTCGCTGGCTTTAGCAGCGGATTTTAACTGATTGACGGCCCATTCGGTTCGGGCCTTGGCATTACCGTGTACCTCTTTGGGCGCGAACCCATCAAACATCTCGTTATATGCTGGATGTACGGCAACCAACTGCCCTTGAAGATGGCTGGATAATTCAGTGACCTCAAGGCCACACTCTCTCACAGTACCTTGGATTTCCTGAGCATAGTCTTTACTCTCTCCGGCCTTTTGAAGGTCCATACAACGGCCATCCCAAGCGGGAATCTGGACACCTTTGTAGCCTAGGTCAGCGGCCCATTTGCAAATTGATTTAAGATCGTTAAACGGAGCTTCATCGCCCATGAATTGTGCCAGGAATATGGCTGGTCCTTGGATGTTTTTCATGCGTGTTTAGATGAGTAAATTGTGAATGATGGATAGTGTAAATATTTTATAGGATGCCTGTCATTCTTCAACCGGAAAAGATAAGAAAAATATCAAGACTTTCCTTTTACAAAGCTGCTTTAAACCCTCTATTCCATAAATTTAAACCATTTTTCCTCAGTTTGGTTTGATGCCACCACTGATTCAATAAATGCCATACCCCTTACTCCATCTTCCACCGACGGGAAGTCGGCGTAAATTGGATCTGGTTCCTCACCGTTTAGGCGACTGCGTAAGGTAATAGCAAAATTTCTATAGATGCTGGCGAAGGCCTCCAGGTATCCTTCAGGATGACCAGCGGGGACACGTGTGTGTGCCTGGGCGCTGGCAGATAGCTCGCCTACGCCGGTGCGAATGATCTTTTTCCCATCGTTATATTTAAGCTCCAAAGTGTTAGGTTCCATTTGATGCCATTCCATTCCACCTGTTTCACCATAGATGCGAATGTTAATATTGTTTTCTTCCCCAACAGATATCTGACTAACATGTAAAATTCCCTTGGCACCATTGTCAAAGTGCAGTAATACATTGCCGTCATCGTCTAGCTTGCGACCCGGTACAAAAATGTTAAGGTCTGCGCAAAGCTCAGTTATTTTTAGTCCAGTTATATATTCCGCAAGGTTCTCTGCGTGGGTCCCAATATCACCCATTGATCCAGCTGCACCGGAGCGCTTAGGGTCGGTGCGCCAGTCGGCTTGCTTCTGGCCGGAGCCTTCTAGAAATGTAGAGAGCCAGCCTTGAGGATACTCCACAACCACCTTTCGTATTTTTCCGATGTGTCCATTTTGGATAAGATGGCGGGCTTCTTTTACCATGGGATAGCCGGTGTAATTATGGGTCAGGGCAAACAAAAGACCAGTTTCATCTACAACCTTTTGTAATTGTTTTGCTTCTTCTAGTGAATAAGCAATCGGTTTATCACAAACCACATGAAAACCATTTTCCAGGGCCATTATAGCCGGCGGCACGTGCAGGTGGTTGGGAGTAACAATGGAAACAAAATCCATTCTTTCTCCTTCAGGAAGCTGTTTTTCTTCTGCCATCATTTCCCCGTAGCTGCCGTATACGCGGTTTTCGGGTAGGTATAGTTCTTTGCCTGACGCTTTGGACTTTTTCGGATCGCTACTAAAAGCGCCACAGACTAACTCTATCTGACCATCTAAAGCTGCAGCCATCCGATGGACTGCCCCAATAAATGCTCCTTGGCCTCCTCCGACCATTCCCATTCTGATTTTTCTGTTTGCTTCCATATTAGATACTACTACTTGGTAAAGACGAATTTTAAAACAATTAAAAAAAGAGGAAAAAGTAAACGATTTATCTAATAATCTTCTTCAACCAAGAATGGCCAAAAGCTGCTGCTATTTGCAGAAAAAAAAATAATCACCTATTATTATCGAGCCAATCAGCAGATTTATTTCAACCTAACCACAACTAAACATGACTATTGACACAGCGGTGAACGACAAAAGACTATTCTATGGTAGTTGCTTTGCTCTTATTACCACAGCGCTTTCCTTTAGTATAAGAGCGGGTATTCTTCCTCAACTTGGTGAAGAGCTAAGCCTTTCAGCCGAACAACTTGGATTTATTAACTCAATGTGGTTTTTAGGGTTTCCATTATCAATGGTAGTGGGAGGCCTTATATATAATAAAGTCGGGGGCAAAGCGATTATGCAGTTTGCCTTTTTTGCCCATGCAATTGGCATCATCATGACCATATATGCCGGCAGCTATTTGGGGTTGTTGATCTCAACCTTCCTGATAGGTTTAGGAAATGGATGTACTGAAGCAGCTTGTAATCCGATGATAGCAGACACCTATGATGGGGTTAAAATGAGTAGGATGATGAATCGCTTTCATATGTGGTTCCCCGGTGGTATTGTTATTGGAAGCCTGGTCTCTAAATTCATGACCGATGCCGGCATGAGTTGGCAGTCACAGATCTGGGTGATTATGATCCCTACTTTGATTTATGCTTATCTATTCTTTGGGCAGAAGTTCCCTAAAGCAAAAGTTGCGGAATCTGCTTCGTTAATGGAGAATTTCAAAGCGATGGTATCCCCGCTATTCTTATTTATGTTTGTTTGTATGGCCCTAACCGCGATCAGTGAATTTGGTCCTCAACAATGGGTAGGTCTTATTTTATCAAAAAGTGGTGCCCAGCCCATGCTTATACTAGCATTAACAGCGGGCCTGATGGCTTTGGCAAGATATTTTGGCGGGGAAGCGGTGCATAAATTTGACCAGACAGGGGTACTTCTCGGATCCGCTATTCTGGCTACTATTGGAATATATTTATTTAGCACCCAGACCGGGGCAATGGCTTATGCAGCCGCAGTTGTTTATGCTCTCGGTATTGCCTATTTCTGGCCCAACATGATTGGATTTATTGCCGACAAAGTGCCTAAAAGTGGTGCCATAGGTATGTCAGTCATAGGTGCTGTTGGTATGTTTTCTACTTCAATCTTTCAGCCTATCATAGGCCGTTGGATCGATTCTGATAGGGCAGAAGCGGCAGCCGTAGGACTTACAGGTGATGAACTGGAATTGGTGTCCGGGCAAGCTACCTTGGGTACAATGGTACTATTTCCCGCCATCCTTGTAGTACTCTTTACAATTTTGTACTTCTGGGTAAAGAGTAGAAATCAACCTAAATATGCTTCAGCTGAACCAGCTACAGAG
>JBPCUG010000270.1:0-5212 GCA_051011275.1 Cyclobacteriaceae bacterium
ACTACATCAATGGATCAGCCGTGCTTTGCAACCGCACGGCTTTCTTTATGAGATCATTTTGGTAGATGATGGCAGCGGTGACGGTTCCTGGGCTCAGATCCAGGCTGTGGCACAATCCGATGATCGAATTAAGGGCATAAAGTTCTTACGAAATTATGGAAAGTCAGCCGCCCTGAATATGGGTTTTAGACATGCTTCAGGAGCTACGATAATTACCATGGATGCTGACCTGCAGGATAGTCCGGAAGAGATCCCGGAACTTCATCAAATGATACAACAAGAAGGCTTTGATCTAGTTTCAGGATGGAAGAAAAAAAGAAAGGACCCTATTAGTAAAACCGTGCCTTCAAAGCTGTTCAACTTTGTTACCCGCAAGATCTCTGGCATACCCCTACATGATTTTAATTGCGGTCTAAAAGCTTATCGCGCAGCGGTGGTTAAGCAAATTGATATTTACGGAGAGATGCACCGCTATATTCCGGCGATCGCCAAGTGGAGTGGTTTCAACAAAATCGGTGAAAAAGTGGTGGAACACCATCCTAGAAAATATGGAACCACAAAGTTTGGCTTTGAACGATTTATATACGGATTTCTTGACCTGCTTTCGGTGACCTTTGTTTCAAAATTTAAGAAGCGCCCCATGCATTTTTTTGGCACCATGGGCACGTTCTCTTTTATATTCGGCTTTGTGATCACCTGCTGGATCATTGGGCAAAAAATATATTATAATTGGTGGCTTCACCAAACCGCTCCCAGGGATGTCGTGGATCAGCCGGTGTTCTTTCTCGCTTTAGTGCTACTGGTGGTGGGTGTGCAATTGTTTCTGGCCGGCTTTATTAGCGAGATGATCACCATAAATGCTACCAAACGAGACGACTATTTGGTAGAAGATAAGGTTGGAATGCAGACCTAATATTTGTCGCAAGTTTAAGGAGTGAATCTTGAGTGCAACTTAGTGTCCTTGTGCCTTGGTGGCAAATTTAGCGTTCTATTCGTATTTAAACATTCCTGGAGCATTGGCCACAAATCACTAAGTCAAAAAAAGATTCACAAAGTAATTGTACATCGAGTTGGCTATTGTCCAAAATTACTTCTCACAAAAATAGACCATCTCACCTCTGTCCAAAGCAAATCTTTTCTGGTCTTCAAATGGAATAGTAGTTACAAAGTCATCTTCTGTGACCTTGAACCCACCTTTTTCCAGACGTTGCTTGTAATCTTTTCCGTATAGGCGCACGTGATCATTCTGACCATACTTACGTTCCCTTTCTTTCGAACTTGTCACGTTAGGGTCTTCCTGGGTCTCTTCGGGGACCGGGATAAAGAATGGTATCTGTAGAAAGGCCCAACCACCCGGTCTTAGGACTCGGTGGATCTCTTGCATGGCTTTTATATCGTTTTCTACATGTTCCAGTACGTGATTGCACATGACCACATCAAAGGTGTCTTCCTCAAAGGGTATTTGGTGTATGTCCATTTTTACCTTTGCCCAGGGCGACTCCAGATCTGCGGTGATATAATCGATATTTTCCATTGCTTCGAAGCGATCCGTAAAGCACACTTCGGGAGCAATATGAAGCACCTTTTTGGGCCTACTAAAAAAATCCGTTTTTTGCTGCAGAAACAGCCAAAGCAGCCGGTGCCGTTCTAGGGCCAGGCAGTTTGGGCATAAAGCGTTTGGGCGCCCTTTGCGCCCATAAGGCAAAAATTTGTGATATCGGTGTTGGCAGATTGGGCATTGTACCTTCTTGCCGCGATAAAACAAAGCCAGGAACCAGACAAAGAAACGACTGACCCGCTGCAGCATGGGCCGCGGGATATAGCGGAGTACAAGACTGATTATGTATTTCATAGTCCGCTGCAAATATAAGCATTGCCATTTAGCCCTTTTTATAAAAATGTTTGCTTGACTAGAACTTTTTTAAAGGGTTATGCATCTAGAGGTAGATATGTGCTAACTTATGTATGCCGAAACTTTACTAGATATAGCCATGCGGCATTCAAATGCGTTGATTGAAAAGGCCCAAAATGGGGATGAAACCGCTTTTAACAGGTTGGTGCAGCTCTGGTATAAGCGTATGTACAATTTTGCCTTGAAGTATTTTTCCGATCATGATCTGGCCATGGAGGCCACCCAAAAAACCTTTATTTCTATGCATCGGAATATCAATAAGCTGCAGGATTCGGATAAGTTCCGACCCTGGCTCTACCGGATTATGACCAATTTCTGTAGGGAGGAGCATAGGCGCAGTCAAGGTCAACGATTTACCTCCGATCTTACCTTGGTAAAGCAAACCTCGGAGGGGCCTGAAACCAGTTATAGAAAAAAGGAATTGACAGAACTACTATTTGACGCTATGGAAGTAATACCAAACGATCAGAAAGTAGTAGTGATCATGAAGGAATACGAGGGGATGAAATTCAAAGAGATAGCTGAAGTATTGGATATCTCTGAAAATACGGCCAAGTCCAGATTGTATTACGGGCTAGGTGCTTTGAAAAAAGTTTTGAGTGAAATGAAAATTACAAAAGAGATCTATTATGGAATATAAACCGGAAGAAAGCGTGTTGATGGCTTACCTATACGGTGAGTTGGAAAGTGAAGAGTGTAAAAAGGTGGAGCAGTATCTAGTTGACCATCCCAAAGTAAAGGAGGAAATAGATCAGCTTAGAGGGGTAAGGTCGGTCTTACAGCAATGGCCCGATCAGGAAGTAGTAGCACCTATAGTCCTACCAGCTAACAGTGATCGCACTATTTTTCGGCAATTGATCCCTTGGTTGAGTATGGCCGCAGCCTGTTTGCTATTGTTTTTAGCGGGTTATGCTTCCGGTACTCAAATTAATTATAATGATGGTGAATTAAGGATCAGTTTCAATGGTAACAGCCCGAGAGTGGCTGAGGCCGGATTGAGTAAAGAGGATGTGAATGAAATGATCCAGGTGGCTTTGAAATCACAAACCCAGGATTTTGAGCAGCAGTTAGCGCAGCTGGGAAGTAGGGAAGCTGCTAGCCCTGGGGATGGCTCGAGCCAAAATGTTCAGGCTGTTGCTTCCTGGGACAGGACCATGAAACAAATACAAGCTCAAAATTTATCCACTATGAATAGAATGCTGGAAGCCACCTCTGAGCAACAACAAGTCTATACTCAGGCAATGCTAACCCAGTTTGGCGATTACTTGGAAGAACGTCGTTCTCAGGACCTGCAAGCCATACAATCGAACTTCGTGGAACTTCAGGAAAATGTGGCCTTGAGACAATCAGAGACAGACCAGTTGCTTACATCATTGGTAACCTCAACCAAAGAAAGAAATCAATACTAAAATTAAATACTAAATATAGAATCATGAGAATTGGAATTATAATAATTTGTTTGGCCTTGACTAGCAGCGCCTGGGGACAGGGGATTGATGAAGACCGAATGAGGAAGGACCTGGAAGTAGGGGAGAACGTGCTCAGTGCTTTGTTGAAACAAGACAGCGAGTGGCCCATGAAGTTGATGAGCGGGATAGAAGTTGAAGGAGAGTATATGGACGGCTTTGGGGTGGTTTTTAATATTGAAAGTAACTCTTGGTTTAACCTGAGCGGTTTCAGAAATGATTGCGATGATTGTGATGATCAAGACGGTCATGACTATCAATATAAGATAAAAAATAAGGGCAAATGGCAGGGCGGCAACAGCAGGGTTATGGTTATTGACGATGATAGTATAGCCAGAGGTAGTCAGCAAAAGGTCCGGGAAGTGATGGAGGAATTCATAGTTGATTACGCCGACTTGATTGGGCAGCTTAAACCTACTGACCGTATTCAATTGAAACATGAAAGTTCAACCAAGGGTATAGAGGTGTTTCTTTCGGATGGAAAAAGCTACAACAAAAAAGGTGGCGGATATCTTTCTGCAGAAATCTTGAAAGGCGATATAAGCGATTATAAATCGGGCAAACTTAATAAAGAGCAATTGATCAAAAAGATCAGAATAGAGGAGAGCGACGGCGGAACTAAAAAGGAGGCCGACCTGGAATTGCTGGCCAGTATTTTTAATCGTCTCTATAAATCAGATCTTTCGGAGACCTATTTCGTCAGCCAGGGTCCCGAGTACGAACGCATCAATGGGCTGGGTATTATCTACCATATGAAAACTTTTTCTTCTTATCAGGAAGGCAACAGGTTTCGTATGCCTACAATAGATGAAAGAGGCCTGACCGAGGATGAGCGAAACGAACTGGTAATGGAGATCTATCCGGAATTTGTTGATGAGCTTAAGGAAAATATGGTAGTCTATGGCCGTACTTTGAAGAATCTGTCTGATGGTGAATCTTTGATCTTTAAAGTGAAGATGACCAAGTGTGATGGCTGCGATTTGCCTAAAAGCATGGAGTTTTCAGTGAAAGGATCGGTTTTAGAAGATTATGATCGCAATAAAATTAGCCTGGACAATGCGGCCGAAAAGGTTTCGGTGAAAGAAAATTAGTAGTAGAATCCTTCGGATTTTGCGGCTGGCGCCAAAAGGATTGAGAAACTTTTGGACGTCAGCCGTTTTTGTATACCTCAAAAGCTAAAATTCCGTTATATTTATTAGTGCCGAAGGCAGTTTCGACCAAAACCTAAGACTAGGAATAAAAAGCTATTGATCGCAGCCTGAGTGCTGGCTTTTCTACTTGTGGTGTTTTTTGTGGTAAAGGGTGGCGGTGACGGAGATGAGTCAGACATTTTAGTTACTGCACAAAAAGGGACTTTTCAAATAGATATTGTAACTACCGGTGAACTGGAGGCCAAGAATTCAGTAAAGATACAAGGTCCTAACGGATTACGAGCCGCCCGTATCTGGCAGGTAAAATTGGATCACATAGTTGACGAAGGATCGGTGGTAAAAAAAGGGGACTATATTGCCAAGCTGGATAATTCGGAGTTAGTTGAACGTTTAAAAAGTCAAGGGAATGAGCTGCAGCAAAGTCTTTCAAAATATACGCAGACTAAGTTGGATACTGCTTTGGAACTGCGGAAGGCCAGGGATGAGCTGATCAATCTGCAATTTCAGGTACAAGAAAAGAAATTGGTTCTGGAGCAATCGACCTATGAGCCGCCTGCAACCATAAAACAAGCTCAGATCGATTTGGAAAAAGCGGAACGGGAAGATAAACAGGCCCAGGAAAACTACAAACTGCAGTATAATAAAGCGGTTGCTCAGATGCAAGAAGCAGGTGCTGAGCTGGC
>JBPCUG010000271.1:0-4153 GCA_051011275.1 Cyclobacteriaceae bacterium
TTATATGGATGGAGCAACAGATGGGAATGCCCTTCGATTAGGCCCGGCATTAGAGTCATTCCAGCCAACTTTATGGTCTCTGCTGTTGACGGGACAGTCAATGTTGCTGGCGGACCAGCATAGGTGATCCTATTTTCTTCGACGAATACTATCCAGCCTTGGTGTCGATCTTGCCCGTCGAAAACCGCATCGGGTTTTAGGAGGTTTTGGGCTTGAGCGGTGGTGAGGAGGAAGCAAAATAGTATGAAAATTAGGTTGTTCAATGTGGTTTGATGCTTTAAGATTGCTGATAACGCCCCAAGTATGAATCGTAGCTTTGGTTTGTTTACCTTGGGCGTCTGTGATTTCATGCATAATGTTAACACCTTTTTTAATTTTTCAAATCTATAAATTCTTTGTATCCACTCTTTACATTTAAAGACATGCTGTAAATATCCTTCCATGATTCTGCACCACTATTCTCTTCATATTTTAGAATTATTCTGAAGCCAAGAAAGTAGCAGATATATTGTCATGTTGTGAACAGATACTATCTTCAATATTTTGCACTTTTTGAAATAGCGCTGAATACTGATTCTCTTTATCTGAATGTGAACAAGACAATAGAGAAAGTCCCAATATAGTTATTGCTAGCATTTTCATTAAGTCCAGAATTGGTCGCTAACATACGATAAACACATTGCATTTAGCCAACCAATTTACAGAATAAACGCACTTTTTGAAAAGCAAGCCCATCCAGCTTTTTCGATCAACCACCAACAAGCAACGAACAACAAATCAATTCTCTAACACCTGTTTCCCCTCCAATAGCAAAGGCCTGAGTTGCGCATAAGCTACTTCCTGAACAGGAACAGTTTCATCGATGGCCAAGCTGGCTGCGGTGGCTGCCGATTGGCCCAATACCATAAATACCGGTTCCATGCGGATGGATCCAAAGGCGATGTGAGAAGCACTCAAACAGACCGGCACCAATAGATTGGTACATTCTTCTCGTTTAGGCGTGATCGAGCGGTAACTGATCGGATAAGGAGCCTGAACTCTGGCCTCGACGTTGCCTTCGTTCCTCACCCAACCTTCCTCGGTAACATATCGTTGCACATTATGCGAATCCATGCCATAAGCACCCATCCCGATAGCATCTTTTGCTACCTCCAAACCTTCGCAGTTATATTGGGTCATGACATATGCTCCGATCATACGGCGCGCTTCGCGAACGTATAGTTGCTCCTGCCAACCGTCTTCCCGCACAAATTCATCCTTACAAGTGCCCCATCGAGAAACTTCCTCCCGAATATGCTTTGACATACGAGGGTGGTAGGCCAGCGTCCACATCAGGCCTTTTTGGTAACTCCGGTGCGCTTCGATAATTTTTTCCCGCTCTTCATAGCTTGCTTGGGCATAGTCATAATTCTGGCCGATAAAATCGGTGGAAAAACCAGTCCGGTTGTTGGTATCGGTTTTTCGGTTGGGCATTTTCGAATTGATCCAGGGAAATCCCTCTTCACCGGCTTCGTAGTTGCGCAGCAGTAACTCATAGTGTTGCTCGTTGTAGCTCTCCGGCTTTTCAAAAGGAATACGATTTTCCGGGTGGTCAGTCAGGCACATGCGGAAGCAGTAGGCCTGAACACGATGGTCACCGGCACCAAATGTACCTGGCTCATCAGGATCAATAAATGGCAATAGTCCGCTGCTGGGTTCGCCTTTTACCACATAAGGGTCGACTGCATCGGCAAAGTTGTGGTTCATCTGATTATGGGAGGGATACCCAGTCATGGTGGTATCAGTGATGCGGGTGTGCACACCGTTCAATGTCTCTTTATAGGTAGCGTTTGATTCGCGCCCTACGGTGTAAGAGACACCGGCTGCGGCCATAAGGTCTCCTTCATAGGTAGCATCGACAAAGACCTTACCTTTGTATACTTCCCCTGACAACATCGAAATCGAAATAATTTGTGTACCCTCTTTTTCTACACCCTTAGCACGATCTAGCTTTTTGTTCATTACCACTTCTATATTGAGCGCTGCAGTGAAGGCTTCATAAACGCTCAATGCGGCTGAAGTCTCGAAGGTCCACATGGCATCTTCATTGAGATCTGTCTGGGTTTGTCCTCCGTCCTTGTATTCAGATTGCTGTTGCCAAACCCAGTGTTCCGGATCTTGGTAGTGCTTTTTGATATTTTGATAAAACTCACGGGCAATACCCCCAATCACTTGTTTATTGCCGATATCAGTCTGACCTAGTCCGCCGGTAGTGAGACCGCCAATTCGGGAACCGGGTTCGATCACAATCACCGACTTTCCCAATCGTTTGCCTTGGATAGCTGCTGCCATACCTCCCGAGGTGCCACCATAAATGACAATGTCATAAGTATCTTCGTGTTGTTGCTGCTTAGCGGTTTCACAAAAGGAACACAGTAGTACAACAGATAACAGAAATGGTAGCTGGTATTTGTTCATTAGTTCTAGTTAATCGGTGTCTACCTTCACATTCTTGAACATGAAGGGATTGTCACTGAGCCTTAAGGCCTTGCCGCTGGCAGTGGTAACATTCCTGAGAATGACTTTACTGGTGCTGACATAGGGAAACTTCTCCTGGTAGGAATCGTCTGTCATTTGTGGATTGAAGTTTTTGAAAATAGCAGGACCCTGATAATCCTCAGGATGATTCGAGTCGTTGATACGAAGATTTTCAATAATGATCCGTTCCGGCAAATAGCAGATATAGCCGAAATCATGCTGACCGGAATAAGATCCGCTGATCAGGGAGGCTCTGGTTGGCCTCCCGCCTTCGGGCACGAAAATGCAGTTGCGGATAACGAATTCTCCCTGCCATGTACTGCCATAATCGGAGCGCAGGTTAATGAGGCTCCTTCCACGGATGGTGGTGTTCTCTACGGTTAAGGTCCCGCTGCCAATGGCATTGATTCCCATGTGTCCCAGAGTTGAGTTGCGGATAGTGGCATTGGCAACTCCCTTATGGGCATCGAACCGTGAAAAGGTACAATTGTCATAAAGAAGATTCTTGCAATAGTTAGAACCCAGGATTCCCCAGTACCTGCGGTCATTGATGTCATTTGTTTGGCTGCAGTTGACGAATGATACATGAAGGGCGCGATTTACTAAAAGATCGTAAGAACCCATAGAGACAGGCTTACCTGCCGCACCAATGGTACGGTATGTTTTGTGTCCGGTCAGGATAGTATTCTTAACTGTGATATAGGAACAGTCACGGATATTGATGAAGCCGCCATAGGGCGCACCGTGGTCTCCTTCTCCTGTGATGCGGTGTTCCAGCCCATTAACAAGCACATTGGAGCGCCTGATCGCAATGTTTCGGCTATAATAGGTGTACTTCGATTCAGCTTTATTGGCAATTGTGGTAAAACGTCCTCCGGTGAGGTTCAGTGTCTTTTCGTCAATGGGAAGAGCAGTGATTTCTGTGATCTGATCAAAGTCCCAGATGATAGGAGCGTCCATATCCACCTTGCCATTTTGATCAACGACAAATATATCTGTCTGCGGAGATCCATTATTTTGGTTCAGTCCATACCGGATGTACTGCTTTACATAGGAATTAGTGACACTGATCAGACAGGTTCCGGGCAAGGAGACGTCGATTTTTTCCTGATCTCTCTTAAGCGAAATTATCCCTTCAAGTTCAAACGGTCGCATACTGGAACTGACCATGAAAACAGATGCATCACGATTTTCTACTTCAGTATCGTCAATGATGAAGCCTGCTGTGCCGAAGTCGGTGTCGGTTTGGATGACCGCTGTGCGCTCCTTTCCGCCAATGTAATAAGTTGCCCCATCGTCGGCTTTTACCGAAAGACCATGCTGATTGGCGAATGCATGGGCCGCTGCGATAGCGTCAATATCATCGGTTTTGCCGTCGCCCCTGGCCCCGAAATCACTATAGCAAACCAACCCATTGGCTTTAAATTTAAGGACATCGTTTGGTGACACGTTTACATGTAATTCCCCATTTTCATTCGTGTGTACCTGAGTTTTCTTCTTTTTGGATGTTATCACTACATTTTCAAGCGGGTCTTTGCTTTGCCCCGATGCCACAATTCCCCAGGTTAATGAGATGACCAAAAAGAGCTTAGATTTCATCATGAGCATATGTTAATAGTAATCAACTTCAGAAAAA
>JBPCUG010000272.1:0-7033 GCA_051011275.1 Cyclobacteriaceae bacterium
GGATAAATTACCTCCACCGAATAATCCAGGCGTATATACTTTCCGTTGCCATCCGGGCTAACCAATATTAAATCATAAGCTCCGGGCTTTATGCCGGTAACCATGCCTAAGGAGTCCACACCAACGGCCGATCTTTTTCTTGAATAATAAAACACCTGTTTATCAGGTTGTGGCTTACCATCTGCATCTACCACCATGGCCTTGATTTGAGCGGTCCCGTCAACAGGGATCCTTATGGTCTCGGGAGAGGCCTTGATTGTGAGACCATCTTGGGCCAAGGTGTTGAAACCGGAGAATAGCAATAAACCCACGATTCCCGGTATTAAGCTTTTATAGTAGTGATTCATAAGATTGTTTTTTGGGAAGGTCAAATTAATAAAATCCGGTTTAATATTTCAGCTTTACGGCCAAAACCGTGCCCAAATCAAAGAGTTAGGAACATTAGGACTAAAAATTTACTACATTTATTTTTTATAAATCCTGCAAAACGTTTAGTTATGAAAAGAGCGTCTGTCACCTTATTATGCTTAGTCCCATTTTTTTTGTTCAACCTATCCTCAGAAGCTCAATCACCCACTGAGACCAAGCAGGATCAAGCACACGATGTAGCAAGCATGGATATGATCTTGAAAGTGCTCTACGAAGTTATCTCAGGGGAGAAGGAGGTAAAAAGAGACTGGCCCAGGTTTCTCAATCTGTTTGCCCCGGGAGCCCAATTGATTCCTACCCGTCCCGATGGCAACGGGAAACCCACTTTAGATATGATGTCTCCGCAAGAGTATATCGATCTAGCTGGAGCATATCTGGAAAGTAACGGCTTTTTTGAGGTCGAGATTGCCCGTAAAGTTGACAAGTTTGGTCCCATTGTCCAGGTGTTTAGTACCTACGAATCAAAGCATAGTGCAAGTGACCAGGAACCCTTTGCCCGCGGCATCAATAGCATCCAGCTACTAAACGACGGTGATCGCTGGTGGATTGTAAATATTTACTGGACCTCTGAAACCGATAAGTTGTCCATACCAGAGGTCTATTTGCCGGAGTAGTTCTGTCTGGTTCCTGGTTAGTAACACTTTGCAACTGGTAATTCCTGATTGCCCTTACCTTTGAAATTACTAGTTGCTAATTGTTAATAGTTAATCGCCTCAGCAGATAAACATCAATTACAGTATGCGCCACCATAGCCGACAGTAAGCCCAAATATTCGGTCAAGTACCCCAGCCCGGCAATGGCTAAGGTCATAAACAAACCGTATAGGCTAAGCCTCCAGTTCCAGGGATTTAAATAGCCATGTAAAGCGACAAAAACAATGGAAGTCCACCAGATGCCTAGGTAAGGTTGCAGGGCTCCTCTGAAAAACAACTCCTCACCTACTCCGGCACAAAAACTTATGTAAATAATGGCCGACCAGCTAAGATGTAAAGGTTGGATCAAGTTTACAAAAAAAGAACGTGTCGCTGATAATAATGGTAGTGACACGATGCTCCAGGCCACTAGGGCGGCTATTCCACCGTAGAGTAGGCCAGCAGCAGATTGTATATACCAGGTAGAAGGGCCTGAAAATATTGTCTCCAGGAAAGGTTTACTGGAATAGCCTATCAGCAACAATCCCAAACCACCAAATCCAAGTAATGTAAGGGTGGCCAGTCGAAAAATTGCTTTTCTACTGATCATTTTTATAGTTTAAGCTATTAGTAACCAATTATTTAACCAGCTGTTTAATGGTCATAATCGACAATTTTCGTTTTTAAAGCCTTTCTTATGGCTGTACTGTTTGCGCTGAAATTAGATTTTTCCCACCGATTATTACTGATATATTCGTTAACATTTTTTTTTAAACTAATAAAGTAGGATTGTAGATGAAGTTATTAAAAGGGATGATGGTCCTTATGGCTGGGCTATTTTTTTTAGGATTTGTCACTATTTCAGAATCGCGGCAAGATCCAAGTCCCGAAAAAGTTGTGATCGAACATCAGAGCACACCGGATAAAGCAAATACGCTTCCTTCCAAGCCATTAAAAGAAGAAAATTGATTAAGTAGCTTTTGGGCTATTTTTTGGGTCCTCCACTGTTCTGAAAAAAGTTCAGGATGGTAAAATTCACTTTGGTTTTATAACCAAAGCACCTTTAAACTATTTTTTAACGGAAACAAAAGTTATGAAAAAGATCAGACTTTGGTTATCCTGCCTATTTATGGTTATGCTCTTGATGCATATCGACGCCCAAGCGCAAGAGTTTGTACAAAATAGGAAAGTGATAACTGCGCAACAGAGCGCCAATGCCTCTAGCTTAAATGGCGGCAGCAATAATTATCAGGCAGCAAGGCAAGGAGCAAACCAATTGGCCCAAGCTAAACCGGTAAATACTTATCAGAAGCGGACCATACAATTTAAGCCGGTTGCTGATAGTCAAAAAGAGGCAAGGAAGGCAAGGCAAAAGTACAAAACTGGCCAGTTCAAAAGGCCCAAACAAAATCCCAGAAACAAAGAATAGGATAATTTACTACTTGCCAATTGGCCTGGGGACCTCCGATGTCCCTGGGCCTTTCTTTTTTCTCCAAGTTATAGTTAGAGTTTTGTAATATTAAACGTCTAACTATGGATCAATTGCAACCACCACTAAACCCCAGTGAAGAGATCCAGGCTTTTTGCTATCTCCAAAGAGCTGATGATGAAGCAAACAAATGCTGGCTCACTAACCAACGGGTTATAGTAAAAAAGCGAAACAAGATACATGGCTTTGAGCTGGGTCATCTTAGAGAGATCACGTTCGGTCAGCGTAAGGCTATGCTCTTTTTATTATTTGGAGGCATCGCATTGCCATTGGCTTTAGTAGCCTTTGGTAGCAACCTCCTTAATCCCTGGGCTGCCATAGTTATCATTTTTAGTGGCATCTTCTCCTTATACTTTGGGTGGCAAGGCTATGAGGTTATGAGCCTACATGATTTTGTTCGAAATCATGAGTTTACGATACCTGAAGTCACGCCAAACCTGAAAGCCTTTGTCAATTATGTAACTAAAGTATTGCCTGTCAACCAAAAAAGCGTTCCGGAAAAAGAAAAGATGATCTACCACATCGTTGATCAAACCACCTGGACTCATTCGGTAAAGGAAGGGCAATATTGGCCTAGAAATTCTAGAGAGGCCTTTATCCATGCTTCGGATTATAATCAGATAACCGGGACTTTAAAGAAACACTTCAGCGGAAAAAAAGATTTGCTACTGTTAACCGTTGATCCCTTAAAAGTTAAAGCCGAGATCAAATACGAAGATCTCACTGGTGAAGATCAACTGTTTCCGCACATTTACGGCTCTTTAAATACTGACGCCATACTCCGAATTGAACACCTATAAGTTGTTGTAACTGGTTAGCGGTACTGACTAATTATCATATAATTGGCATGCCTTTTGGTAAATATTCGCTCTCCTAGATAGGATCTTTGCCTGTTTTGCAGAAACTGCAACATTTTTCCAGTGAATTAGGATAACTCAATTTCGACCCCAACCCCTTGATGGGCAACTTTACCAAACACCTCAGATCCTAGATGACGATCTGCTCAACCGAGTCAAGGATCAATGATTCATAAATATCGGTGCAGCTGTGAGAATCCATCTGAAAGATGAAAATCAGTAGCAACTCATTATATTTAAGGGATTTATGGTTACCGACATAGCATTCGTACTGTTTCTTATCAGCTTTCCATTGCTGATCATATGGCTGGAAGAAAAGGTCACCTGGATAAAGTGGATCGGCCCTGTCATCATTTGTTACGCTGCTGGAATTTTCTTGGCCCAGTTACCTATTTTCAATGCTGATACCGGCACTGTGATGGTAATTGCCGAGATCACTGTACCGTTGGCCATTCCATTGCTATTGTTCTCGACCGATTTTATTAGATGGATCACCGGCGCTCGAAAGGCGGTAGTATCATTTTTTCTTTGTGTACTATCCGTTGCTATCAGCTCAGGGATAGGAGCATTCATATTTCAAGATAATCTGCCTGATATTTGGAAACTAGCTGGAATGCTGGTGGGTGTTTATACTGGAGGAACACCAAACCTCACAGCGATCGGGTTGTCTCTGGAAGTAGGGGAAGAGATGTTCGTTTTGATCAACACCGCTGATTTGATCATGGGCTCTGTTTATCTGATCTTCTTGATGACCATTGCTAAAAAAGTCCTAGGCAGGATCCTGCCATCATACGTTTTACCGGAGAAGAAAAATGGTGAGCCCGAATATGAGAATATCTTTCCTCAATTGCCTTTGCGGGTCAAGGTACGTCAGCTGATTATATATTTTTTTTCATCGGTGGCTATTCTGGCAATTGCCGTGGGCATTTCCTATTTATTCCTCAATACCATTCAGCCGGCATTGATCATTCTAGTGGTGACTACCCTGGGTATAGCGGTTTCATTTTCCAAGAAAAACCGGCAAACAAAAGGCGGTAATTATGAGCTTGGAGAATATCTGTTGCTGGTCTTTTGCTTGGCCTTGGGCAGTATGGTCAATCTTGCTGATTTGGCTAGTTCAGCTTCCTATTCTCTTTACTTCACCGGCTTTGTGATGTTCGGATCCATCTTACTCCATTTCGCTATGGCATACTTCGTCAAGATCGATAGGGACACCACTATTATCACCTCCATTGCCGGTGTATTTGGCCCAGCCTTTGTCGGCCCAATGGCCAAAGTGCTTAACAACAAAAATACTGTACTGACTGGGATTACCGCAGGTTTGGTGGGGTACGCTCTAGGTAACTACCTGGGAATTGGGTTTGCACTATTAATGAAAATTTGGTTGGGATAAGTTATGTCCCTAGCACTTAGACCTGCAGGTTTTATGCTACAATCATACCTTAGTGAGAAAACTCATAGGCCTATTTAGCGAGATCCAGAATCAGTTGTAACTCCTGCTCGCTCACCTCCAGTAATCCCACCTCGGGCAATCTCTGGGTGAGACGCCACCAGTTTTGATCAGCTTTGAAAATGGGCTTGAGCATTTCAATAGCTTGATCCAACTGTTGGTTATTGGCTAGGGTGATAGCATGCCAATATTTCATCTCCAGATTCTCAGGAAACATAGCTTCCGCGGCTCCGTATTCTTGAGAAGCTTGCTCCATATCGCCAGTCTCTACCGCAAGATCCCCATTATTCATATGCTCGTAGGCCCGAAACACTTTAAGCAACCTTTCCAATTCCAATACCGGGCTCTCATGGTCATCCACTCTTCAATCTACTATCCTATCTTCCCACGGTTTACCAGATGCAATCCCCTTCACCACCAATAAAACAGCCGACTGCTTCCCTCTAATATCTCCTCCCTGGGTTTCCGCAGCTTTCAAAACTGCTATCATCCGCTCCGGCAGAGGCAAATCGGAAGACTCCTCAAACGCCTTGGCCATAGCGGGCCATACTGTTGCATTCAGCATCATATTGGCTTGTACTGAAAAACCGTCTCCGTGTTGATGTCCTGCATATTGGATGCATTTGTTCCCAGTATGTGTAGCCACTCGTCCCTGAACATCCAAAATCGCCACCTGTCGTACCTCTCGCCCCGGATCCTCCGCCAGCAACTGGTCTAAGGCTTCCTGGGGGCTTCTACCTTCTTTCAGCAGTGCTAGTCCTTTGGTTCCATAGGCCGGATTTACAAATGACTGTGTAGCCACAACTCCCACGCCCGCTTCACCCCATGAAACAATCGACCCAACCGAAAACCAGTGACTTTGCACAGCCACCGCCATATCCCCTGTTGCCGGATCGCGAGCTACAATGGAATAAGTATGAGCAAAGGGTTCTGACTGATCATAAAGCTGGGCAGATGAGGGCAAACTAAAAACAAAGTACAAGCAGGTAATAAAAATAGTTGCTTTCATATCCATAGGGTTTAGGAAAGGCAATATAATCGAATAAACTTTAGTGAACCAGGCCTCTTAGTGGTACTACTTTCGAATTAAGGACAATTTTCTATCTTTGGATTCCACTATTGGAAGCAAATGAAAACCAAGGGCAAGATCGATAAGAAAAGAACCTACCCTCCTATATTGCCAGGTCCAAAAGAGTGGCCAGTGGTCAGGCTTAGTAAAAATCGAAAAGCCTTTATCCAAACCGTGGTCGGTACAACTCTCGATCAGCTAAAAGAACTAACAGTGGATCCTCAGGTGCTATTGGAAGAGCTGGAGTTAACCCGATTTAAAGAACAAAATCGTATAAAAGAAAACCCTTGGAAGATAGACCCAGAAGATGAAGAGATTTTTTGGAAAGATGTAAAGTCACGTTTGGTAGCTCATTCACAAGAAGCTGACAAGGATTTTCAACCGGTTCAGGACATACTTCGAGACATTGTAAATAGATACGCTGAGGAGATCGCCGGTAACTTCAAACAGTCAAGATACCGGCTGGCGCGAACTATCATTTCTTTTGGTTTTGCTAGACTCCTGAATGCCACAAGGATCAAGGGGCTAAAGGCATTGGTCAGCACTGAATTAGATCTACCGGATAAAATCCATGTGGTCGGTGAAGCTGAGCAACTCCGAAACCTCGCCAAGCTAGGCACGGTAGTCCTTGTACCTACCCATTTTAGCAACCTTGATTCCGTATTGATCGGATGGGTCATTCAACATCTGGGTTTACCACCCTTTATTTATGGAGCAGGTTTGAACCTATTTAACATCGGCATCTTTGCCTATTTTATGGATAGCCTCGGCGCTTACAAAGTAGATAGGAGAAAAAAGAATAATCTCTATTTGCAAACACTTAAAACCTATTCAACCGAAGCGCTAAAATATGGCTGTCATAGTTTATTTTTCCCTGGAGGTACCAGATCCAGATCGGGAAAAATAGAGGAGAAATTGAAAATGGGATTATTGGGCACAGCTTTAGAGGCTCAACGACTTAATTTTGTTGAACACCCTGACAAGGCTGATAAGATCTTCGTTGTACCGATGGTACTTAACTATCACTTTGTTCTGGAGGCCCCAAGCTTGATCCGGGAGCATTTGACCCGCCATGGCCAAGAGCGATTTTACCAGGAAAGCGACGAG
>JBPCUG010000273.1:0-3194 GCA_051011275.1 Cyclobacteriaceae bacterium
GAGCAGGCGACACTGATCCTCGACCACCAGGATGGTAATGACTTGGCCTTCGCATCTAAAGAGCACCCCACCGCCGAAGGACCCAAACTGGTCATCACCTACAACGCCCCGATCGGTTCCGAAGCCATCATCATAGACGAAGAAGAAGACGTTACGGAAGAGGAAACAAACAGCGAGGAAGAGGTTGCCTCCGAAGAGGAAACAACTTCAGAAGAAGAAAACGTGACTTCTGAAGAGACGACCGAAAACGAGCCTCCGATGGCTGTCGCAGATGCAACTCCTTCCACAGGTACAGTGCCTTTTGAGGTTGCCTTCAAAGGAAATAACTCTACCGATGACAAGGAAATAAAGAAATACGCATGGGATTTCAAGGATGGTGGTACCGGTAACACCGCCAACCCGACACATACTTTCGACGAAGTGGGTACTTTCGAGGTCACTTTAACCGTGACCGATGAAGAGGGACTCACAGATACCGATACGGTGACCATTACTGCGACCGATGAGGAAAATCAGGCTCCGAAAGCGGTAGCCACTGCTACTCCGTCGTCGGGCACAGCGCCTCTCGAGGTACAGTTCAAGGGCAGCAACTCTACGGACGACAATGCCATTTCTAGCTATGCATGGGACTTTAAAGACGGCGCTTCGGCTACGAATGCCAATCCCTCCCATAGCTTTACTGAAGCTGGAACCTATCAGGTCGAGCTTACGGTAAAAGATGAGAACGGGCTTAGCGACAAAGAGACGATAACCATCACCGTTACCGAACCCGAACCTGCCCAGAATGAAGCACCGGTTGCTGTAGTTACCGCTAACCCCTTGTCGGGTGACGCACCCCTGGAGGTATTCTTCAAGGGGGATAAATCTACAGACGACAATGGCATAACTAGCTACTTTTGGGACTTTAAGGATGGCGGAACCGGAACCAATACCACTCCCTCACACGATTTTAACCAACCGGGTATTTACGAAGTAGAATTGACCGTTAAGGATGCACAAGGCCTGTCGGATACCGAAACAGTAACCATCACAGTCAACGAGCCAAGCGGTGGCGGAAGTGGTGGCGGAAGCGGTGGCGGTGGAAGTGGAAACTATCCCTCGGATGCAGTGAAGGTCTCTACCTTCGGTTACAATTCGAGCAATGCCACCAATGCAATCATTGCAGCCGTAAATTCTTCACACAGTACACTTCTTATCGACAAACAGTCCAGCGATTGGGTAGTCGAACCATTGCACTTCAAGAACATCAGAAATAAAACAATCTATGTCGAAGACGGCGTAGTTTTGAGGGCAAAATCAGGGGCGTTTCCGGCTGCGAAAAGATTGTTTCAATTGCTCAATTCTTCAAATGTGGAAATTATCGGATATGGGGCCACTTTTAAAATGAGTGGATCCTCACATTCCGGCCAACAAAATCATGTCATTTCCTTAGTCGCTTCCTCTAACATTACGATCAAAGGGTTGACCGTGAGAGATGGTGGCGGAGACGGCATTTATGTATCAAGGTCGAACGAAGGAACTTACTGCCAGAATATAACCATAGAAGATGTATTGGCGACAAACAACCAAAGACAGGGTATGACTGTAGTCAGTGTTAGTGGCCTGACGGTCAAAAATTCTACTTTTAGAAATACCTTCGGCGAATTTCCAGGTGCAGGAGTCGATTTCGAACCTGAGGCCACAAGTGATCGTCTGGAAAACATTCTTATGCAGAATTGCGTTTTTAAAGACAATTTTGGCAACGGAATATTACTTGCATTTAGTAAAATTGATGGAAATACAAGACCTATTGGTATCACTTTTAGGAATATTACACTATCCAACAACTATTCAACCTCTAACACCGATCCCGATTACTCCCCATCTGAAATTAATTTGGGTATGAGTACGAATAACAGGTTTAACCCCGTTAAAGGAACCGTTACCTTTGATGGTTTGACCGTTCAAAACAGTAAATTTGGAGCGATATGGTCTAAAAAGACCGATGAGGCCTATCGCGTTGTTGTAAAAAATGCCGTTATTAAGAATGTTAGCACGGGCAGTAATAAGCCGGCCATTCATATCGGTTTGTTCAGTTATGGTAACAGGTCGTCGGCCAATATGGGAGGGTTTACCTTCAATAATGTGCTCATCGACTATGACGGCGTAGATCCATCACTTGAGCTATTCGGGCCAAGCCATGGGAATTGGGATTTAAAAAACATGCACGGTGAGATAAGGGTCAGATCACCTCGAGGTATAAGATTACATGACAACCTCAACAGGCTATCTAATAGTGGCTCTTCCGTAACCTTAAGGGTGGTAGAAGATTGATGAAGTTTAGCGGGCCTCCTCTACTAGTTTCATAACCAGGGATCCCATTCATAATCCAGAAGATGATTTGCCAAGTTTAGCCACATCTTTAAAAGTAAGGCATCCCTAAAATCTTCATTCTTCCTTTACGGTAGGTTTGGTTCTTAAGGAAAAAGACCATGATAAATAACTACTGACCAATTTTCGCCATTCTCGCTTAAAAGCGCCTCTTTCTCGATACCAAAGCCATGCCCCTTGGATTAAGCAATTTTCTCTTCGGCGACTGTCAGAATCCGATTCCTAAGTGAAACTCTTTCGGGTATTGAATATTTAATTCCGCAATGAACAGTGATCGCCACCACCCTACCCGAATAAATTCTTTGACCAAGATGGGTTCTATCACTAGAAAACATGCATGTAAGATTTACAAATGTTAACCTAAACTATTGATTGCACGTTAAAAGATATAGAAGGTTTAAAGTTCATTTTAACGCGATGCTGTTCAATTCAATAGAGTATCTTGTTTTTCTACCCTGTGTTTTTGCTATCTACTGGCTATTACAAAATAACCACAAGAAGCAAAACCTGCTGCTGCTATTTGCCAGCTATGTTTTTTATGGTTGGTGGGATTATCGTTTTCTGGCATTAATAATATTCAGCTCATCCGTTGACTATTTTGTTGGTCTTAAAATAAGCCATACCGCTACCGAACCGGGTCGAAAGCATTGGTTACTGGTAAGTTTGTTTTCGAATTTGGGGCTATTGGTAGTCTTCAAATATTTCAATTTCTTTACGAATTCCTTTGCTGACTCTATGCTGATGTTAGGTTGGGAAGTCGATAACTTGACCCTAAATGTTATTCTCCCGGTAGGAATAAGTTTTTATAGTTTTCAAACCCTGAG
>JBPCUG010000274.1:0-2957 GCA_051011275.1 Cyclobacteriaceae bacterium
TGAAAAACCTCGGCATGGAAGTTAAGACTGAAATCGCCTATACCGGAGTAGTAGGCATCCTAAAAGGAAACCTACCCGGGCCTGTTGTGGCACTTAGAGCCGATATGGATGCTCTGCCGGTGACGGAGCGTGTTGACATCCCTTTTGCCTCCAAGGTAGAAGCCGAATATAACAATCAAAAAGTAGGTGTTATGCATGCATGCGGTCACGATACACACATAGCGATTCTAATGGGGGTTGCGGAAGTGCTGACTGCGCATAAGCAGGAGCTAAGAGGAACAGTAAAGTTCATTTTCCAACCTGCAGAGGAAGGGCCTCCTAAGGGAGAAGAAGGGGGTGCAAAGCTGATGGTTAAAGAAGGTGTTTTAAGCAATCCTGAGGTCGACGTAATTTTTGGCCTTCATATTAATGCGCAAACACCTATCGGTCAGATCCTATATCGGCCAGGTGGAGTCATGGCAAGTGCGGATTCATATCACATCAAGGTAAAAGGGAAACAAACACATGGTGCCTATCCCTGGGGCGGAGTAGATCCTATCGTGGTCTCAGCTCAAATTGTGAATGCTCTGCAAACAATAGTTAGTAGGCAACTGCCACTCACCCAAAATCCGGCCGTGATTTCTGTTGGCTCAATCCATGGTGGAGTAAGAAGCAATATCATTCCTGAGGAGGTTGAATTGATTGGTACCATCCGAGCTTTAGATACAGACATGCAAATGTCCATCCACAAAAAGATCGAACAAACTGCCACTCTGATTGCGGAAAGCGCGGGTGCCACTGCTGAAGTAAACATCAGCATTGGCTACCCGGTTACTCACAATAATCCAGAATTAACTGAACGAATGCTCCCATCACTGCAGGCTGTAGCAGGGGCGGAGAATGTACAATTGCGAAAACCTGTAATGGGAGCAGAGGATTTTTCCTTTTTTGCTCAGAAAGTTCCTGGTTTTTTCTTCTTCCTCGGTGGCGCACCCGAAGGTTCAGCCGCTGAAGATACAGCACCGCATCACACCCCTGATTTTTTTATTGATGAGGGTGGATTGACATTGGGTACCAAAGCCCTTTGCCGATTAGTAATTGATTACATGCAGGATTATAAACCATAATTTTTTTTGAGCCACCCAGCATTCTCGCAGGTGTTGGCGTCTGGATGACAAATCATTGTTGAAGGTAGCAGTGTCACTTTACCAATTGGAGTAGGGATACGACATTATGCAAATGAAAGAATAGGTTTGCATTAGGAGGACCCTATAATTATTTGCAAGCCTATATTATTGATGATACCAGTTTGTCCAGCAGGTTCTCGGACCCAAACGATGGATACTTCAATTATTGTCTTAGCTTAAAATACCAACTTAGGGAAAAGGTTTAATTACGAGCACTATTTGAAACGCATTGGGAGTGGCTAATATTTGAAAGAAGACCAACTACAACATATAGTTAACAATTGTATTAAAAGGGATCTTAAAGCACAAGAAATGCTTTATAAACACTTTTACGGGTATGCTATGTCCATTTGTTTGATGTATTCCAGTAGCAAGGAAGATGCGGTCGAAGTATTGAACGATGGCTTTCTGAAAGTCTTTAAAAACTTAGATCACCAAAAAAAGATTGGTTCGTTAAAAGCATGGATACGTAGGATCATGGTCAATACGGCAATCGATAGACTAAGGAAAGACAAAAGGCAATTAGACCAAGTGCCTTTAGAGAAAATAGCCTATCAACTAGTCAGCACCATAGATCCGGATGACAGCTATGCTCAAGAAATATTGAAAATGGTTCAGGAGCTATCTCCAGCTATTCGTACTGTATTTAACCTGTACGTAATTGAAGGGTATTCTCATAAAGAGATCAGTAAAAACTTGAATGTTACTGAAAGCACTTCAAGAGCCCACTTAAGCGAAGCGAATAAAAAATTAAGAAGCCAGATTAAGGCAAGGCTCAAGTTAAAGAATATTTGAAAATGCAAGATCAAGACTTACATATTATAGTCAAGGAGTCAATGGAGCTGATAGCCCCGGAGTACAATCCAGCTCATTGGGAATTGATGAAGGCCAAGCTAGATCGGGAGTTACCTCCACCATCCAACGGCTTGGAATTTTGGAAATTATTTGGTTTAGGGTTGATTTTGGTTACAAGTATTGCCGGTTACTTTCTCCTGGGCTCAGAGACAAATACTCCCCAAGATCAGATTAAAGCCAGTGTACCCTTAACCACTGAAAAACCCCAGAAAACCTTATTAACAACTCCAAATGCTACCAAACCATTCGCTTTAAAATCGGATTTAAAAGAGGTTGCTAATAGCGTAGTGCATAACATAAATAACAGCCCTGAACAACTTATATATCAACAGGCGTCCAGGCACAAACGACCTCCTTTAGGCAGTAAACAATTGGCTCTTGGATCCATCCAATCTATTAATATGTCCTATGGAAAATCAACTCCATTGAACTTGCCTGAAACTATGAGTGAACCAGTAACTAAAGTCCAACTCTTTTACACAGATCACCCTAAAGATTTTGAGCATCAAAAATTAAATACACGACGAATCAAAGAGCTGATCAAACTATATCCGGAGCTGTCGAAAAATCAAGATATCACCTGGGAGTTGGTCGCACAAGAAATAACCGGTGACGGTTTGGAAGCGATAGAGAAATTTCATGGATTTCTGATCCACTCTTTACCAAAAAGTGTGAACCAAAATCGTCAAGTGGAACCTGTGGCAAGCATCTTTAAGCCTTCTTCAACAAAAGTTAACCATTCAATGGATACCTATATGCTGGAGCAAAGTATTATTAAGCAGGTAAGGGATAGGATCATTGTGGGCGACTCCACCACTTTTAAAGTATTGGAGCGCAATAAATCGAACTGGAAAAATGTTGCAGTAGTTTGTGATTGGTCTTCAAGTATGTTTCCCTATGGCACACAGGTGTTTACATGGCTTTCACTAAATCAAG
>JBPCUG010000275.1:0-3567 GCA_051011275.1 Cyclobacteriaceae bacterium
CCACCATGGGGGTGCTGCGGGTCAAGCAAAATGTCCTGAAAGAATCTTCTATCGGCTTTATCGGCACTTTCGGCGACCCTCAGGGCCGGTCAAAAAGCGCTACCACCGGTGTGGATTTTACTTATCAAACCACCCGTTTTAAAGGAGACAAGAATTTTCTGGTAGGCGTATCGGGAATGTATGCCAACCGCCCTGACCTTTCCGGTGACCAAACAGCCTTTACCTTCAAAGCGGATTACCCCAATGATATTTGGGATGTTTCCCTGACCTATCTCCGCATAGGCGATGCCTTCGACCCTTCACTTGGTTTTGTGCCCCGGAAGGGCATCAATAGTTGGCGGACCGGTTTTACCTATGCCCCGCGCCCTTCTTGGAAATGGCTGCGACAGATGCGCAATCAATTGTTCTTCTTTTACATTACAGATCTCAAAGGAAATTGGGAGTCTTATCGGGTCTTTACCGCTCCTATCAATTGGAGATTGGAAAGCGGTGATAGGATCGAAGCCAACTATATGCCTAGAGGTGAAAGACTAGTGGCACCATTTGAAATAGCCAATGGCGTTTTTATACCGGAAGGAGCATATCATTTTCACCGTTTTCGCCTGGAAGCAGAATTGGCAGCCAAAAGAAATTTGAACGGCCAACTGACCTGGTGGTTTGGCAGCTTTTATAGTGGCACGCTGCACGAACTGGAAGGCGTACTAAATCTGAACCCTTCCAGCATTTTGAATTTTGAGTTTATCGGCACCCACAATATCGGCCGGCTGCCAGAAGGTGATTTCGACCAAACTCTTGTCGGCTTTCGGGTTAGGTTCAATGCCTCTCCCGACCTCCAGCTCAACAGTTTTATTCAATACGATACTGATAGCAATAGCTTGGGCGTAAATGCCCGGATACATTGGATCTTCCATCCGCAAGGCGATATTTTTTTAGTATTCAACCACAATACTTTTGATGGGCCGGAGCGTTGGGAGTTGATCAGCCAGCAGTTTTTGCTGAAAGCAAGATATAATTTCAGACTATAACCCACATGGAGTTTAGGGAAGGCTACACCGGTTCTAAATATGAATTAAAAATAGTTTATCATGACTAAATCAGAAATCGTTACAATTAACAATAAAGTCTACCACCTTGGCCTGGCCAAAGGCGAACTGGCCACCAATATTTTCTTGGTGGGTGATCCGGCCCGAGCCTCTAAGGTGGCTAGGCACTTTGATCCCGTTACTCACGAAGTAAAGAATCGTGAGTTCGTCACCATTACCGGGACCTATCGGGGTTTGCCTGTCTCGGTGATCGGAACTGGAATAGGCACGGATAACGTTGAGATCGCACTACTAGAAGCCTATACTTTGCACGCTTTTGATTTCGACAGCAAGGAAAAGCTTTCGGACCCTCCTACTCTAACCATTATTCGTATTGGCACCTCAGGAGGTATGCAAGCCGATATCGATCCAGGAACTTTAGGGATTGCTACCTATGCGCTTGGTCTAGACAGCACTGGCTTGTTCTACGACCATCCTCATTCTGACGATCAGGTTTTGGCAATTGAGCAAGCAGCCGCTGATCTACTGGATCAAGCTACGCCAGCTGGTTCCAGATTTAAGGGCAAGATCCTCGCCTACGCATCCAAAGCATCGGAGGAGATGGCCGCCGAGCTAGTAAGTCAAGCCAAAAAAATTCAAGCTGATCATGTGACCGGCATCACGGTCTCCTCCCCTGGCTTTTACGGGCCTTCGGGAAGGTACATAGAAGGGTTGAAGAATACTGTGCCCAACATCAAACATGATCTGGCTGAATTAAATGTCAATGGGATCCAAGCCATCAACATGGAAATGGAATCCAGCCTGATCTTTCATATCGCCCATCAATTAGGCTACCGGGCCGGCACTATTTGCCCGATTATTAGCAATCCCTATAAAAGTACTGCTATTGTAGATTACGATGCTTGTGTGAAACAGGCTATTGAAATTGGACTGGCAGCAATGACGGAGTTGAAGCCAAAATGACTTGTAGTATTTGACCTTATTATTTAGACCGATTTATTCGGGCCAGACAATAGTTTTTCCTATCTTTTAAGTAGTTCTTTAGTCTTATCCAAGGATTCAAGGTGGTCTGTGCTTCTAAAAAGATAAATTATGAATTTTCTATTAGTTATCGGTGTCGTTTTCACATTGTTCCTCCTTTCAGGCATACGTGTCATTTTCGAATACAAGAGGGCATTAAAATTCAGGTTTGGCAAGTATGTCAGCTCACTGAATCCCGGTCTTAGATGGATCATTCCCATTGTGGAAACCATCCAGATCGTGGATATTCGGGTGATCACCATTAATATAGACTCCCAAGATGTCATGACTGAAGATAACGTACCCTGCAGCATAGATGGGGTAGTGTTCTTTAGGATCGAGAATCCCGAAAAGGCTGTTTTAGAAGTAGAGGAATATAAATTTGCCATAATGCAGTTGTCCCAAGCAGCTTTGAGAGATGTCTGCGGAAAAGTGGAACTGGATACCATCCTGTCAAAGCGCGAGGAGATGGGCAAGAACATCAAAACCATTGTAGAAAAAGAAACCATGGAATGGGGCATTGTGATCATTGGTGTAAAAATTAAAGACATTCAATTGCCAGAAAACATGAAGCGCATGATGGCCAACCAGGCTGAAGCGGAACGGTCCAGAAGAGCACGGGTCATCCTTGCCCTCGCAGAAGAGCAAGCTGCCGAAAATTTATTGTCAGCCGGCAAAATAATTGACCAATCTCCGTCCGCCATTAAGCTAAGACTTTATCAAACCCTGGCTAATATAGCTTCTGAAAAGAATTCAACTATTCTTTTCCCCTTCCCTGAAGAGGTACTGCCCAGGGAGTCAAAGAAAGATGGATGAAATGATATTTTTCATTATGCAAAGGCTATCATCTGTACAGCTGGCGTTTTGTTCTCAATAGTTAGTAATTGTCTCTTATTATTAAGAACGCCGGAATAAATAAAGCCCAATAACCGGATACAGGAAAAGCCAGTACAGTAAAAAGTGTCAATATCATTAAAAACCACCCGAAAAACGCTGGAATCTTTTGTTCAAGATTCACTTCTATCCAATTGATTAAATAGCCGGTCCCTATCCAAACTACTCCTATATACATAAAATGAAAACTGCCGAAATAGGGGTTTAAAGTTAAGTTGATAATTTGATCTGAATAGCCTTTTGTAACTAGTTCAATCACATAATACAAAGAGTCCGGAACTAGCGAGTTTATATATCCATTGGCAAAGATCTGATATAAAGGTTTCCAAAATAGCAATAACCCAACCAAAGAGTGAACCATCCCAATTAGAATTAACTGTTTGCCCTTATGCTTCGATAAATGTCGAATCTTCATGCTTCAAAGAATAAAAGAAATGTATTTATAGATATCCTCTGGTCTAACCGGCTATGGAAACGCTTCGACTAAACTGATATCACCTAGGTCGCAACCGATCCTCCTCAATACTGGTGATGATCTTTTTTACTTGCCCCTTAAGTCTCGCTACTAGTTCCAATTGCTGATCACTCAAGTCCCTCACCTCATAAGGGT
>JBPCUG010000276.1:0-2671 GCA_051011275.1 Cyclobacteriaceae bacterium
TTGTATCATTCCGATGACGACAAGCAAACCAGAGACACCAATTATGCCTCCTTCATGGGCAAGCTGAAGGAAAAATACCCTCAAAATCATGAAGTGGCTACCTTCTATTCTCTAGCACTTTTAGCCGCTGTACCGGAAGGCCGTGATGACAAGATCTACGCCAAGGCAGCACAAATAGCTCAGTCGGTGTTGGACCAGAATCAGCAACATCCTGGGGCATTGCATTATTTGATCCATTCCTACGATGATCCTCAGCATGCGACATTGGCTTTGCAAGCAGCTAAAGGTTACGCAAGAGTAGCTCCTGATGCCGCTCATGCTTTACATATGCCCTCGCACATCTATGTAGCTCTAGGGATGTGGGATGAGGTGGTTTCCTCAAACGAAAGATCATATCAAGCCAGCTTGGATAGAAGGGAACGGAAACAGTTGGACAACGATGCCAGAGGGTATCATTCTTTTTATTGGTTGATGTATGGTTATCTGCAGCAGGGCCGGTTCCGTGAGGCCGAAAAGATAGTCAAGGATATGATCACCTATACCAATGAATTGCCATCCACTCGCGCGCGGGTATATCTGGAAATGATGAAAGGCACCTATGGTATTGAAACAGGAAACTGGGGAATCGAATGGCCCGGAGAGGACCAAAAAACTAAAGACTTAAATATCATCTTCCAAACTATCCCGCTTTTTATGAAAGGTTTAGCAGCCTACGAGGCTAACGACTCCTTGCAGCTTCAGAACTTGTTGGAAAAGATGACCACTGCACTTGAATATGCAAGCACTCAATTGATCGAAAAAGACCTCACTGTCTGCGGAAATCTTCCCGTTACTAAACCTGATCAAATTGATGTTGATCAGTCAACCGTACTTGAATGGGAGCTAAATGCTTTGCAGGCCTGGCTTGCTGAGGATACAACCAAGACACGTGAATGGTTTAGAAAAGCTGTAGAACTCGAATCAAAGATCAGTTATTCCTTTGGACCACCAATTATTGTAAAACCTTCCAATGAGCTATATGGTGAATGGCTCTTAGAAATAAACCAGCCAGAAGAAGCATCCAATCAGTTTGAGCTTGCTCTTGAGAAAGCACCTAAAAGGGTACTATCTCTAAAAGGAAAAGCGGAGGCGGCCCGACGTTTAGGGGATCAAGCAGTGGCTTCGGAGATAGAAGGCGAGCTATTGTCGATCGGCAAAGGTAGCGACCAGAAAGCAAGTATCTGATCATCTCGATATAGGTGAGTTCGGTTCCGGGCCATACAAAAGATCAACTCTTCGGTATCAATTCCATTCAGATTATTTAATTTAGGCATTACTTGATACTTATGTTGAATGAAACTACTACGAAAGATCTTGTTGGGACTATTGGTGTTGCTTTTGGTAATTGTCGGAGCAAGTTACCTTTTCCTAAACCAAACCAAACCTCAGTATGCCGGAGAATTGAAATTAGCCGGCCTTGAGTCAGAAGTGGAGGTTCTTTTCGATACCTATGGCGTTCCTCATATCTACGCGGAAAACGAGACTGACCTTTACTATGCTCTGGGCTATGTACATGCTCAAGATCGACTCTTCCAGATGGAAATGCTCCGAAGAGTCGCAGGAGGTCGTTTGGCTGAGATCCTGGGTCCTGAACTGCTGGATGCAGATCGCTTCTTTCGAACCTTGGGATTCAATCAATCGGCTGAACAATCTGCCGCTCAATATTTTTCTACCCGGGATCAACCGTACCAAATTATGGCTCAAGCCTATCTTGACGGGGTCAACACCTTTATCGAAAATGGGCCAACACCACCAGAGTTTAAAATAATAGGCATTCCAAAAGAACCTTTTGTGCCCGCTGATCTATATCGTATTGCAGGATATATGTCCTTCGGCTTTAACGCCGCTTTTCGCACTGATCCCTTGATGAGCAGAATTGCAACCAAATGGGGGCCTGAGTATTTAGAGGACCTGGCGCTTAATACTTTGCCAGATAACACCATGATACCCACGTACAACTCCAGCGATTCCGCGAGTATATCAGCATTAATGCATACTGCACAAAGGGCACTAAGTAAAGTACCTGTACCACTTTGGGAAGGAAGCAATAGCTGGGTGGTAGCGCCTAGTCGCACCAAATCTGGCAAAGTGATCTTTGCTAATGACACACATATTGGATTTAGCCAGCCAGCCGTTTGGTATGAGGCGCATCTTGAATGCCCGGGATTTAGTTTTTATGGTAATCATCTGGCTGGATTTCCATTTGCCCTGATCGGACATAATCGTTTTGCCAGTTGGGGCCTGACGATCTTTCCTAATGACGATATGGATTTCTACCGGGAAAAAGAAAATCCTGATAACCCTGACGAGGTAATGGGGATCAATGGTTGGGAGCCACTTGAGAAACGACAGGAAACCATTAAAGTTAAAGGAGAGGCGGATCACATTCTTGAGGTAAAAGTGAGTCGGCATGGGCCGATTATCAACCAGATAAATGAGCAAGTCGAGGCAAGTGAACCAGACCCAATCGCTTTTTGGTGGAGCTATTTTTCATTCCCTGGAAAAATGTTGCAGACAACCTATCAGTTTTGCCACGGAAACCATATCGACCAATACCGCGAAGCAGCTTCCTGGATCCATGGCCCGGGACTGAATGTAATGTATGGGGATCGAGATGGTAACATTGCTTGGT
>JBPCUG010000277.1:0-6127 GCA_051011275.1 Cyclobacteriaceae bacterium
ACCTCATACTTACCGACATTCAAATGCCTGAGCTAAGCGGTGTGGAATTGGCCCAACATATTAGAAATCTGGACAACGCTGAAAAGGCGGCCACTCCCATAATTGCTATTACAGCAAACGTGATGCAGAACGATCTGAATCACTACCTTCAGTTAGGCATAGACGATTACCTCACTAAACCGTTTAAGGAAAAAGAGCTACTAGCCAAGTTGGCTAAAATATTTCAAATTGAGCAACCTGTGGAGTTGCTTATGGAGGAGGAGGTAGCATCCGATAGCATTTGCAACATCAATTCTTTGGAAAAATTTACCGCTGGAGATCAAGGTGCCTTGATTGAAATATTAGAAACTTTTATTGATAGCAATGAAGTAAACACAGTCAATTTAAATAAGCTCTTAGAAGACCAGCAATGGAGAGCGCTAGGTGAGCTGGCACATAAAATGTTTAGCTCCTATGGCCACTTGGGATCAACGACCATAACAAAACGGCTCAAGCAAATAGAGCAGTTTAGCAAAAGCGATGAAAATGGAAATAAGGATATGCTAGCTCCTCTAGTAAACAAAGTAACCACTGGTTCAAATCAAGTCCATCAATATCTTGCCGAAAAACTAGCTGAGCTGAAAAAGAGTGCAGTTATCTGATCAGCCTTCAAGTTTGTAAAGCCTCATCTTATTATACAGGGTTTTGCGATCAATATTGAGCATTTTAGCGGCCTTCGATTTATTGTATCTGGTTTTCTCCAGGGTGGTCACAATAATTTCTTTTTCCTGTTTTTCGGTTATAGCTTTCAAATCCGTTGGATTTGATGGTTTTGAAAAAACCTTAGAAGTATGGTTATCAGGATGCATGATCTCCGGAGGCAAGCAACCCATATCTATCAATTCCGATTGGGCCAAAAGGACCGCTCTTTTAACTATATTTTTTAACTCTCTTATATTCCCAGGCCACTGGTACTGGTGAAATTTTTCCAAGACTAACTCATCAAAACCTTTAACATCCTTTCCCAACTCATTGTTGGATAGCTCCAAAAAATGTTCAACAAAATAATCGATATCTTGATCTCTCTCCCTTAAAGCTGGAACTTCCAATGAGAACTCGTTAAGTCTATGGTATAGGTCTTCACGGAACTGGCCTTCACGAACAGCCTCTTTCAGGTCTTCATTTGATGCAGCAATAATTCTAACATCTACCTCGATATCTTTATTTCCGCCAATTTTTTTTATTTTTCTTTCTTGAATAGCCCTTAAAAGCTTCATCTGAATCTCATATGAAAGGTTACCTATTTCATCTAGAAACAGAGTACCGCCATTGGCAGCTTCGAATTGGCCTTGCTTGTTATTGATGGCGCCGGTAAAAGACCCTTTGAGATGACCAAAAAGTTCACTAGCAGCTAATTCATTGGAAAGTGCTCCACAATCTAAAGCAACAAAAGTTTGCTCGCTCCTATTACTGTAGTCATGTATTCTCCTGGCTACATATTCCTTTCCTGTTCCACTTTCTCCTTTGATAATTACAGACATGTTCGTGGGTGCCACCAACTCAATATGCTCATTTAATTTTTGGGCCAAATAGCTGTTGCCGGTGATATACTGAAATGATTGTTCAGGTCTTTCATTTTGACCGTTTTGAGAAGATTGATCTCCTAAGGCCCCCCTAATGGTGATCAAGATTTCGTCGGGGTTGATCGGCTTAGTCACATATTCATACGCTCCTAATTTCATGGCTTTGACGGCAGTTTTGATGTCCCCATAACCGGTCATGAGAATCACTGGAATGTAGGGGTTGATCTGTTTGATCTCTTTAAGCAATTCAATACCGTCTTTTTCAGGTAACCTGAAGTCAGTAAGCACGATATCAAAAGCACCTTCTTTTAAAGCCTTGAGGCTTTCACGTGCGGAAAGCACTCGTTCAGCATCAAAACCATTCTTAGTCAAGAATGTTTTTAGCATAAGACAGAATGCAGGATCATCATCGATGATTAGTACCTTGGCCATAGTAGTAGTAAGTTTAAAAAATCAAATCAGTTAAACCTGGTCTAAATTTAACGTACCCAGGCTACCATTTGTTTGTCCCCAACCCTGATATCTTTGGTCAAGAAACTAAAATAGAGATAAATAAGAAAACGATTGGGGAAATATTTGAGGGGGGAAAAAGACAAATTCCTCCTTGGAGGAATTTGTCCCACTAGCTAAAAAAGTGGTCTACTTACTCTACTTACTACTTTACTACTATTACCTTGCAACATCGAAGCACGGCATGTTAATCCTTCTATGATCAGCTGGTCATGAGGAGAGTCGATGTTGGATGGCTATGACCCTATTCTTCCTTCTTAGCCATATTACCTTCGGCATCTGCGGCGATAGTCGCAGATTCTTCGCCATTGTAAACTACGATCTCATAGGTAGGATCGCCACCTTCTACTTCAACTTGGTACACCTTGTCAATTGCCCAGTTGGCGTATTCGCTGGCCTTAAAAGCATCTATCACTGCCTGAGGCAATTCTTCTGCCTTTATTTCTGCCTTACCGTCTTGGGTAAGCACATCGGCTTCCGCTAACTCGGTCGCTTCATCTTGAACTGCTTCTACTGCCTCCTCTTGAGCCTGTACGGCAAAAACTGACATGGTCATCATTAAAAAAAATGCAATTAGTTTCATAACGCTTGTGTGATTTTTAAGATTCTAAGAACTATTAAAAAGTGTATTAGTATTTCTGTGACTAGCCGTATTAGAAAAATTGTGCCAGTAAAAGTCTAATTCCATTAATGGCTGACAATCAATTTATTAGAAGGGAGTGGTTTTTAGCAGGCTTTTAATAAATGTAGATGCTTTCCTCAATTTGTGGAATGGGTCTTCATTAGTAGAGCCCAATGGATCCAAAGTTTGGATGAGAACTTGATAATTAGGGGAAATACGTAAGCAGACAACCTAGCAGAAGGAAAAGAATATCCGTGTGGGGTATTAACACCTTTCGGCATTTTTGGAAGGCAATTGGATAACTTATTAAGAGATATTACATCTAGTGTCTAATGACTAGTAGGCCTTAATAATTTGCATTGCACTGTTTTCAGCCAAATCAAAATATCGCTGTTTTTTATACTGGTAGAACTTAATTCCCATGATCAAAAATAATCCAGTATGCTCTGGAATAGGTTCTCCGTTGTACAAAGAAAGCTGCAAAGTATTTGATTCCTCCGGGTAGCTAATCAATGGATGTATTGGATTTTCATGAGTGATATGCTTGGCATGAAATTCGGGTTCAGACGGATTATACTCTTTGGATTCACTTTCATAGGTATAGTCAGAAAGCATGAGCATATGAGTGATCATCTGATAGTGCGTGGCCCCTTCGGGCGCTTCCAAGTCTTCACTGGGGGTGAAAGATGGCACATGAACGATTAATTGACCATAAGTAGATCCGTTCATTACCATTATATTATGAGGAAAAACCTCCTTTAAAGGCCTGTTTGGGTTAAAATCAAAGCCTTCAAGTGATTTTCCATTGGTACTGATCATAATTGGTCGCTTACCAACATCACCTTGGCTCATTTGGGCTAAGTTTCTAAATTGTGCAGTAAGTTTTCCAGATACATAAGGTTCGCAGATCTTAGCCATTTTCTTAGGCAGGGAATGTCTCAGTGTGCTGGCAAGATTAGAAGCGGCGGCAAACTCTTTTTGGTTCTTCCTTAGGGTGGCGTAATTTTCTCCGGATTTTACTTCTTCGGTGGAGGGCCCTCCTTTCCGGGCTACTATGGTCTTGTCAACTCCTTTAATTTTATAGACTCGCATATCGTTTTCGTGATCACGAATCTTTATAACACTTTTACGAACTCCCATTTAGTAATAAAATTTTTCAATTGCACATAACTGGTTGAGTGATGCAAAACCAACTTTCTTCAAAGTTAGGCTATATTAAATACAGTTTTTGTACGATTTCTTGCTATTTATTACTCGCAAGATATATGGGATTAGAATTTTCCTTTTATCCTGATAAACAAGATATTAGCTCCAAATAAATAAAGTTTCATTTAAAAGCAAAGTTTTTAAGGAAGTATTGTTTTAAGCGTTACCAACTTCTTCTATCAGCTTGCCTAAAGAACTCTTTGCATCTCCAAAAAGCATTCGAGTTCTTTCACCGAAGAATAGCTGGTTTTGAATTCCTGCATAACCTGGGTTCATACTTCGTTTTAATACTATTACGTTCTTTGCTAGTTCCACATCTAAAATCGGCATGCCGTAGATGGGGCTGGAGGTATCGGTTTTAGCTGCAGGATTTACCACATCATTTGCTCCGATTACCAATACAACATCTGTAGATGAGAACTCTCTATTTGCATCCTCTAAGTCTAGCAGTTTTGGATAAGGAACATCGGCCTCGGCTAGCAGTACATTCATGTGTCCAGGCATTCGACCGGCGACAGGATGAATGGCATACTTAAAAGCCACCCCTTCTTCTTCCAAGGATTTTTCCAGATCGTGTACCGTATGTTGCGCCTGCGCTACGGCCATACCATAGCCCGGAACTACAATTACTTTTTGTGCATACTTCAGCATGATAGCAGTATCAGAGGGGCTCGCCTCTTTTGCCACCTGATCTCCTTGAGCTCCGGCTGCCCCACCGGAGGCAGTAAATCCGCCGATTACAACATTAAGCAATGAACGGTTCATGGCCTGACACATAAGGATGGTAAGGATCGTTCCTGAAGCTCCTACAAGTATACCTCCTACTAACATCACCTGATTTCCATATATTAAACCAGCCAAAGCTGCCCCTAATCCGGTAAAAGAATTTAAAAGTGAAATCACTACTGGCATATCCCCACCTCCAATGGGTGTCACAAAAGTGACTCCATAGATTAAAGACAAGCCCAAGATGATAAGCACATAGTTGAAGTCCAGTTCTGGTCGAGTAATAGTGTATGCGCTTAATCCAATTATAACTAACAGCAAAACCATGTTGACCAGCTTGGGTGCAGGGGGAACCAAGGAATCTCTGAGAAAACCTTGCAGCTTTCCATAGGCAATCAAACTCCCTGTAAAAGAAATGCTGCCAATAAATAGAGCGAAGAAAGTGGTAATCATTTGTCCACTCAAAAGCGGCGTCCCCTCAGGATGATTGTAAAACTCCACTATTGAAATCAGCATGGCACAAGCCCCTCCCAAACCGTTGAATAGGGAGACCATTTCCGGCATCGCAGTCATCTGTATCTTCTTTGCTACAAACAATCCTATTGCGGACCCCAAAATAATGCCAGCAGCAATCCAGGCGTAATTATTGGTTCCTTCTAGCGGAGTAACTAAGGTGGTAATGATAGCCCCTATCATCCCGGCCGCAGCTAGTAGATTGCCGGTGCGAGCAGAATCAGGATGACTTAGTTTTTTGAGACCTACAATAAATAGGGAAATACAAATAAGGTAAATTAAATTGGTGAGGTTGCCTTCCAAGGTATAGCTATTTTATGATTTCTTTTTCTTTTTGAACATTTCCAACATGCGGTTGGTAACGGCAAAGCCGCCAGCCACATTAATCATTGCCAACATGATCCCAAAAAAGCCAATGATCAATATAAAGTAGTCTGTTGGATCGGCCTGTCTAATTAAAATGATAGCCCCGATAATAACCACTCCACTTATGGCATTAGCCCCTGACATTAACGGAGTGTGCAATACCGTAGGTACATTTGAAATTACCTCCGTACCTAAAAAAATGATAAATACCAGGATATAGATCATGGTTAAATTATCAGTAATAAATTGCAGCAGCATCTCCATAATTAATTTTGTTTTTGGCCGTAGCGGATTGTGCCTTCGTGTACCACACAGCTAGATTCGATTATTGGATCATCCCAATCCAGTGATAGTCCCCCCTCTTTAAGAAAGGTCTTGACAAAATTCCAAATGTTTTTCCCATAGAGCTGACTGGAATGCATTGGCATACCAGCGGCTAAATTGGAGTTCCCAATAATAGTTACTTCATTGTGAGTTATTACTTTATCATTTTCCGTAAGCGCACAATTACCTCCTCCCGCAGCTGCCAAGTCAACGATCACTGCTCCGGGTCTCATTTTTTCTACTGTTTCTTTCGTGATCAGAATCGGAGCTTTCTGCCCCCGAAGTAAAGCAGTGGTTA
>JBPCUG010000278.1:0-3044 GCA_051011275.1 Cyclobacteriaceae bacterium
TATTTGATCAACATATTACACCATTAAACTTTAACCCATGAATTTACACTTTACCAAAAAAACATCTCAAATAAGTTGGCTATTGGCTTTTTTGGGAGTATTAATTTTTTCCACCACGGGCCATGCGCAGCAACATGTTGCTCATCCGGGGGTAGTAAGTCAATTGACGCTTGATAACGAAGGTAAAATACAGTGCCTTTTGCACACTGATGATGCAGTTACTACGGAACATCACAATGCAGTCCCTAATCGAAACTCAAATGCTCAAGTAAAGACTGAATCCAAGCAAGGAAAAAAGGTGCAGTCAGGGAATGCGCAGATCTTTGTAGACTACTTTGTTGCCGATCCCAATTTTCCTGCTGATCAAGTACTGGCAGCGATTAATTCTTTTCAATCAGCAGTAGATATTTGGGCCCAAACTATCAGTTCGGATGAACCCATTTTCGTAGCCGCCGTTTTCCAACAGTTAGGGCCTGGTGTTTTAGGCTCAGCAGGACCAACTCAAATCTATGCCAATGCTCCCGGACTTGAAAGAGACACCTGGTATGGAAATGCATTAGCGGATAAATTGGCTGGTGAAGACCTCAACCCAACGGTTTATGACATTGTTGCCCGTTTTAGCACTGTTTTCCCAAATTGGTATTATGGTACTGACGGTAATACGCCTGCATCAGATTTCGATTTTAGGACAGTAGTTTTACATGAGCTAGGCCATGGACTAGGTTTTTTCGGTTCCATGTTTGTTGACAACACCACTGGCATAGGCGACTGGGGTTTTGGCATTCCAAATCCAGTATATCCTGCTATCTATGACCGTCTGGCCCACGATCGCAACGGTAAGCAACTCCTCAAGCAAAATAAATTTCCAAATTTCTCTACTGAACTAGGGGATGTACTATTGGATGACCCATTAGTCTTTCGCGGTCCAAGAATTGTGAAGGCTACCAATGGAAAAGGAGCGCGAATTTTTACAGTAGTCGATTTGGGACCAGGTAATGAAATCCCCGGTTTCACCAATATATGGTTACCAGGATCAAGCTACTCACATATGGATTTCTTCACCTATCGTGGTACGGAAGATGGATTGATGGTGCCTTTCTTAAGCAGGGGTTTGTCTTTAGACGATGCCGGTCCGATTGTAAGAGCTATTTTCGATGACATGGGATGGAACGGTAAAGTGAACAAACCATTCAATGCGAGAGAAGCCTTGGTGGTCGAAGAAAATCCAGTATTTCCTGAAGGTCAGGTGAAAATATATCCAAACCCAATTCTTCGGGATTTTTCAGTGGATCTTGGTAAAAATGAAGCGACACTTCAGGCAGCCAGATTGATAGATGCGATTGGGCGCAGTTTCCAGCTTAGCTATACCCCACAGGTCAATCCAAGATTTGTTAATTTCGAATCTGTTGACAAATTAACTCCAGGTATGTACATCTTGGAGCTTCATTTAACTGATCAGAGCAGAAAAGTCGTAAGGTTCGTTCAGAATTAGTCAAACTTACACTGAAGTAAAAGGGGTGGTTTTCCATAAAGCCACCCTTTTTCTGCACTATATAGCATGGGTACGTTTAGTCCTGCTTAACTTTATATTCTGCAGTAATGGGGAAGTGATCGGAGTATGGCACCTGGGTATGGGTCTCAAAATTCATAGCTTTTAGGGCTTGACTAAAGAATTGATTATCAATTCGTAAGAAAGGGAGCTTGCCATTGTAACTGGTTCCAAATCCTTTGCCGGTTTGCTCAAAGGAATTGCTCAATACTTTTTTTAGGCACCTGTAACTATAACTGTAAGGAACATCGTTCATGTCACCAGCTAGCACCACCGGATAAGGACACTCCTTAATATGCTGTACTAGGAGATCTACTTGAGTAGCTCTTTTTTTGAATCCATTTTTTAACTTCTTAACTAAGGATTGCAAGTCTTTGTCAAGATTATCCGGATTCGGGTTGACCAAGGCTTCTTCATCGATGCTCATTGATTCCAAATGCATGTTGTAGATCCTCACCGTATCTTTCCCTACCAGCACATCTATAAATATCGCGTGGTTGAATTTTCTTGGATCAGCTCCCAGTAATCCTCTATTGACGATGGGATAGCTACTAAATATGGCTATTCCAAACTTGTCATGACTACCTTTTTGAAAGTAGTGGTAGTAATTCTGACTGTCACCAATGGCATTTAAAGTGCTGAATAATTCAGAATCACTATGATTATAAAACTCCTGTAGGCACTTTATTTCGGCGGGGTTCTCTTTGACCCAACGGATTATTTGGCGCGAGGATTTGAAGTTTTCATTGAGATGCCCGTAAACATTAAATACTCTTACATTATAACTAAGTACAGAAAAATCAGGTGCTTCCGTTTCATTCCCATTCCAGGTGAAAGTATTTTTCCAAAATCCAAAACCAAGCACCAGTGCAACTACAGGATACAAGACTAGCCCTGATCGGCGAAGGCCAAAATAAACCAGTAGGAGTAGGTTAAGGAAGAAGACCGCCGGAATTGCCAAGCCTATAAATCCAGCCAGCCAAAACTTAGCTGGTGATATATATACGCTCAGATAGCTTATTCCTGAAACTATTAAAATAAGTTGGGCTATCCGCTTGGCCAAATGCTGGTTTTTTTCGTTAATAGAGTCGAGTATAAACATATCATTTTTTTGACAAATCATTCATTAGATCATGGCTAGAATTTATAAGTATTGGTTTGCTCTTGCTATTGTCCTTTTCGGATGCCAGCAAAAGCAAGCACCAGAGGAGGCAATTAGCGAAGAGGCCAGAGAATTGCAGCAAATAGAAAAAGAGGTGAAGATCATTCATGATCAGGCCATGGAAAACATTGAGCCAACTATGTCCCTTAAGAGCCAGCTAAAAGAAAGCATAGAACTGCTCAAGGAAGATCCGGCTCAGGTCGATGAAGTAATTCTCAGGGAGATGTTGATTCGGAATTTGGACGAGGCACAGCATAGTATGATGGATTGGATGCGCAGTTACAACACAAGTATGGCTATTGAAGACCCGAAGGAGCGCTTACTGGTAATGGG
>JBPCUG010000279.1:0-12941 GCA_051011275.1 Cyclobacteriaceae bacterium
TCTCTTGGTTCTTTAAACTTTCAAGGCCAATAGTAGTCGAATATTGATAACTAATCGAGTAGTCTTTGAAAAGGTAGTTTGCCTGCTGGTAATTGTCAAGATCTGAGGCGCTGCTTAATATCTCAAAAGGAACATAATTTAATACACCATCAGGTACAATATTTAGATGCGTTATGTTATTACCAATCTGCAACGGAGCAACCAATATATCATATAGTTCGCTAGAAGTTTTGGCAAAAGTTTGAGGTACTGAGTTATGCGTTTTTATCGCATCAATGAAACGGTTGATCTGGCTGTTGAAATGATCATCAATACTCTGATGATGAAGGGAAACTTGCTGCTGATCTATGTAAAACGTAAACAAATGATCTGCTCCCTTAAAGTATTCAACAACTGCATTGTGTTGACTGAGCAGATTTTCTTGCACATCACTTACCGATATTGAGGCATCCTGATATTTTAATTGATAATAATTCGGGTAGTCGACAGCCGTTCTTTTGAGAAAATCCTCATAGGCTAGGCTTAATTCTAATTGTTGATCCTTTAAGCCCTTTAGTTGATTCTGATCCTGATCTTTTCGAAGTTCAAGCTGGTAAATTTGACTTTTCAAACGAGAAATGTCTTCTAACAAACCTTCCTCTTCTGCTTTTATTTCTTCAGGAATTGCAGCCACGAACTTGGCTTTTTCGTCTCTTAGAGACTCCAATAGTATAAAAGATTTGCTGTCTTCCGCCCATTGAAAAGCTTGGTCGAGGTACTTTAATTCACTGGTCGCACCATAAGCCAGATAGGCATTATAAATTGCATTTTCATATTGATGAAAGACCTCTTTGATAAACTCTTGCTTTGAACTTGGATAGAAGAAAGCTTTCTTCATCTCATCAATCACTTCAAAGAGTATATGGTAAGTAGATAAGCTGTAAGTTAGATATTCAAACTCTCTAGTTTGTTGATACTTGCTAAGCAAGGATCGCACCTTACCACCCAAAACAAACAAGGTCACGTTTCCGGGTGGAATGTTTTCCGCGGGAGGTGTGTAGGCTGCGCTTGAGCTATCAAAAGAAGGCACTAGGACACTTAAGGCTTTCTGATAATAACCTAAGGATATATCGACCTCTCCCATCAGGAATGAGCTATTACCTAAATTCTCGTAGCCAGTAGCCAGTCCAGAATAGTTCTGATTTGCCAACCAGATCTTCAAAGCTGCATTAAAGTAGTCGAATGCTTTCTGGTACTGTCCTTGTTGTGAATAGGTTAGCCCTAGGTTATTGTAAGAGGAACCGGTTGAGTTGTGATTTATACCTAGTGCTTTCCTTTTAATTTCTATAGCTTGATTTAAAGCACTGATCGCCTTTTCAAAGGACCCATTGCTCCGATAGACCAAACTCAGATTATTCAGAGTTTGTGCCACAAAAGGATGTTCAGGACCTAAAGCTTGACGATCAATCACTAGCGACTTTAGCAAGTATTGCTCCGCTTCGGGCAACCTATCTATAGTTTTGTTCAATAGACCTAAATTATTATAGACAGCTGAAACTTTAGGGTGCTTTTCACCAAAACGATTCTTTCTTAAATGAAGCGCTTTTTCATAGAATAACAAGGCCAACTCAAACTCCCTCTTGTACTTATATTCTATGCCCAATTTATTGTATAAATCTCCCACTAAGGGATGATCTGGTTCCAGATGTTTTAACCCATAGTCCACACCCCGTTTGTAGTAATAGATAGCTGAATCACTATCGGAATGATTATTGCCAAGGTCAATGTAGCTTTGGCATTTCTGAATTTGAATAGAGTCTATCCGTGGGGCATCATTTTGGCTAAAACTCTTTCCTGTAAACCAAAACAGTAAAAAGAGCCCTACCCATCCTGGGTTAAAGCTTCTATCAAATAATCGATCCATTACGAGACACTTTCGAGTCCTTTAGACAGTGGCTTTCTTCTCTTTCGGTAGACTACAATTGAAAGGGCTACTGCAATTAATAAACCGCAAGTTATAATCCACCAATAACTGGGAGTTTTTTTTAAGTGTAAAGGGCTTGCATCTCCCTGTACTACAAAGCCACCCCAATAGAACGGGTGGGCGAAAAGATCTTCGGCGGTTTCCAGGTATTTAAGCTTTGCCTCCTGCAAGGCTTTATCTTTTGAGTATCCCATTGATAAGCCCTCATAAAAGTGTGTCATTATATCGGCAGTGGCCTGGTCCTGTGCTGGCCACAAGCTCATAACAATGCTAGGACAGCCGGCATAGGCAAAGGCGCGTCCCAGACTCATCACACCCTCGCCTCTTTGTACTTTGCCAAACCCAGTATTGCAAGCTGAAAGTACAGCCATTTTGGCATTGAGTTGCATATTGTATAACTCCCATGCATGTAGGTCACCATCCTCAGTGGTGTCATCCGTAATGGTAAATAACAACCTGGAATTCATGGGATCTTGATCATCCACAATTGCATGAGTAGCCAAATGAATGATGCTAAAATCCTTGGCTTGCTGCTTGAATGCTAATTCATTGGCCATTGATCCTTGGTAAAATTGCCCACCGAGCAATTCGGAAATGTTTGATACTTCTCTTGAGGTTCCTTCCAACTCAACTAAAGAGCCCCTTACTGGCTCATTTAGAGCTAAGGCTTGGGCGGAGATTTGATTACCATCTCTCTTGTTGAAATCTGGGGCGAAGGCAAGATAATTTTCGATTTCAGATTTTTGAGAATGTTGTGTTGAAGTGTCGAAGAACAGCGTGGCGGAGTAGCCATAGACTATTTGATTATATCTAATCAGATAGTCTTGATCTACATAGCTTGCATTGTTGGAGTTATCCTTGATTAACAATTCAAAAGGTAGGTAACTTAAAATGCCATCTGCTACAACAACTAGGTTATTATCATTTATGACTTGATTTACCGGAGCTATCAGGTAGTTGTAAAGGATATTTGAATATTTAGCAAATTGCTCAGGGTCTAGCATTTTTTGACTGGTCGCTTTTCGAAGCTCTGATATCGAAACCCGGAATGGATCTTGGATATTCAGTTTCCTAAAGATCGTTTTATTCTGGATAGTGGCGAAAATAAAAAGGCTACTATCTCCCAGAAAGTATTCTAATAGGGTAGTTCTATCTGAAAGCAGACTTTGCACCTGAGTGATTCCAATAACCCCTTGATCATATTTCAAACTATAATAGTTAGGATAATTCTTTTCGATTTCAGCTACTAGTGAATCGTACTCCTGTTTTAGGCTAAAATTGCGTGCCTCAATCGCCTTGATCCTCTTGGTCTCAAATTGATCTTTCTCAGCATTTCGTAGCTCGTTTCTATAAAAAGCCAATTCGCTTCTAAGGTTAGCTTCCTGCGCTAGGATTTTCGCAGGTATATCCCCAAAGAGCCCAGCCTCACGCTCTTTGATCGATTCAAATAGTAGTGTCGATTTGCTTTTCTCTGTAATCTCAAATGCAACTTGTATCCACTCAGGTTTTTCGCTTAATTCATAAAGCTTATAGGCTAAATTAATTCCCAACTGATAAGTTTCATATTGATCAGATAGCAGCCCTTTCTTAGAATTCTCCTCCCGATAACTACTCCTCGCTATTTGTAAAAGCCTGATCGATCTTTGAATGGTAGCCAGGCCTTTCTCTAGGTCTATTGGATCATTTGATTTTCTATATTTAGCTTCAAAGCATGAGGCTTTTGCATATAAAATATTAAACAGCAGAGGTTGGATGGTGGCTTGGTCTATATCGGGATTTGTTTCAATATTTTCATTTGTGAAATCTTGATTTAAATTGATTAAGCTCCTTTGAAAGAGGATTAACGCCTCATTGAAATGACCCCTTTGTAAGCGAATCCTACCTAAATTGTAATATACCGTTGCACCATAAGGATTATCAATTCCAGTCCCATTTGACAATACTTTTTCAGCTCTAAGGAAGTATTCTTCCGCCTTAGGAAGGTCATGCTCCTTCATCAATAGCTCACCTACACCAAGCAATGACTTAGTTTCAACAAAGTGATTATCTACTCCTGTTTGGCGGATTACATTTAAAGCCCGAGAAAGGTAGTTCATTGCTTTCCCCGACTCTCCCTGGGTTGTAAAATGTTGGCTATAATCATAGTACGCTTCTGCGGTCTTTAGGTGATTATTACCATGGGCTTTCAGGCAGATATCAATACCTTTTTTATAGTATTCATCCGCATACGTGAAGCGCTCTGATTGGTCGTAAATCTTGGCAATGGTAATATAGTCCTCTGAGACATAAGGGTGATCTGAACCTAACAGCTTAATATCCAGATCCAATACTTTTTTGAAGTACAACAAGGCTAATGAATAATCTCCCTTCTTGTCATAATTGTTGCCGATATTATAGTAAAAAGTTGATAGCCTATGATTATTGCTTCCAAAATTTGTAATGGTAATACTCAAGCATTTTTTATATAAGGTCAGTGCATCCTCAAACCGAGCCATATACCCATAGATTACGGCTAAGTTATTGTAGACTTCCAGAGCTGAATTACTGCTTTCATAGCCTGTGGCAGTAAAAATACTCATTGCTTTTTTGTAGTTTTCTAGCGCAAGAGGGTAGTTATTGGTAAGCTTGAAAAGATAACCTAATCCACCAAGGGAGCGAGCCACTTTATGGTGACTATGGCCATAATATTTGGTAAATTGATCCAGTGCCCTTTCAAAATAAATTTTGGCCTCCTTAAACTTCTGTAGCCGACTGTAGACTATCCCAAGATTATAATTGCCTTCGGCAATTTCAGGATGATCAGGCTCTAGTTTTGGCCTAGCTTCTTTGAGATTTTCTTGGAATATTTTTAGGGCTTTCTGGGTATCCCCAAGTACATTCCAAATCTGGCCCTCGAAAAATTTACATTTATAATATTTGGCCCATTGAGCCGACTTAGCATACACTACCTCGGCTTTACCTAAGTAGATCAGTGCGCTGTCAAATTCGGAAGCCTCATACTGGGTATTTGCTTGGTCAAACCATTGATCTGCAATAGTAGTATCTCCTGCTTTATCCTTAGCGATAGAGCCCAAGTTAAGCAGGAACATGGTTATAAATAAAGAGATATACTTGATCACAAATGATGGATTTTACAGGTAGAGCTCACTTTTATAACCGTTCAATAATCCGATCTATGAAACTTAGTAGTTGCTGTATTTTCCTTCAAGTAGTTGATCAGTCCAGCTGCTTCAGAATGATCTCAGCCTTCTTGGCATAGTTGCTTCCATTCTTCAACACCAGTTCCTCGAATATTTTTTTCGCACCGGTAGCATCTTCCTTCTGCAAGAGCGATAGCCCTAAATACCATTGTGCTGTGGTTGCGTAACTTGAGGATTCGTTTTCCAAAACTCTTTCGAGATTAATAATGGCCTCATCCGGCTGATCTAACATCATATAGCAGATACCACTGTAAAAGATAACGGCTTCGCTTTGCGGTTCCGACGAGCCTACCTTATCAAAATAGCTGAGCGCTTCACTATAGTTTGCCTCATTATATGCTTTTAAAGCTTTCTGTAAGTCATCATTCACCTCAGAATCGTTTCTTACCGAAATGTTTTCCGCTGGAACTGAAAAATTAGCTGCATACAATTGCTGAGGTGATTGACTCTGAAAGAGCAATAGATAAATAACTGAGACCCCCAACAATAATACCACCGATGCAGCTATCAGATAGGGTCCCTTAAAAAAAGGGTTGGAGGTTCCTTCCAAGGTTTTTTCTGAGTCGTATTCTTCAAATACTTCCTTTAAATCCCCTTTAAACCCCTCGACATCAGGAAGCAGCGCCCCTTTCATATTTTTAGTCAATTCTAATCTATGGGCAAAAGTTTCGTCTTTTTGTAAGCGTAGCTCGGTGTTCTCTTTTTCAGCTTCTGAAAGTTCGCCGGCCAGGTATTTTTCGATTAATTCAAGATCTGGTTCCACCTGCTTTGTTAATTAATAAGTTCCTTATATAACACATCTTTTTCAATTGATTCGATCAGCTTTTTCTGACAAATAAATTTTCTCTTTTTGGCATACTTTTCAGTAAAGCCCATTTCCGCAGCAATCTCTCTAAGGGAGTTCCCCTGTAGAAACCGCTTCAATACCTTTTGGCAATCTTCGCCCAATTTCTTAAAATGGGCTTGCATCACCTGATACTGCTCATGTACCTGCCAATGTTTTTCGGTATCATCTGCAGGTACTTCGAAATTTTCAGTATCTACAACCATCTGAGGCCCACTTCTTTTCTTTCTCAAAACCATCAACCATTTGTTACGGCAAATAGCATAGAAGTAAGTTTTAAACGTGCTTCTTAGCTCCAATTCCTCCTGATGCGTTTTTTCAAAGACCACTACTAGTCCCTCTTGAAATAGATCTTGTGCGTCATCTCGGCTACCGGAATTTTTGAGCACGAAATCAACGATCATCGGAAAATACTGCTGATACAAGTATTTCAGTATATCTCGATTTCTGTCCTTTATTCCGACTATTAGATCTTGTTCAGAGTAATGATTCGTCACTAGTTTGTTTCAGATGTAGCTAGATGGTTACCCTTATTTTAAGGAATATTTCATAAAGTTCTTCGAGAAATAGCAAAAATGTTTGAACACCGATTTGCCTCTTACCAGTAAATTTTATTAAATCTTGAAACCTTCACAAAATTCACTAGTTTAAACTGTATGAGTCTGTTTTTACCATTATTCCCTTTGAATCTGGTTGCTTTCCCCGGCGAACAGCTCAACCTGCATATCTTTGAACCCCGGTACAAGCAGTTGGTAAACGATTGTTTTACCGGCGATAGCCCGTTTGGAATACCCTCTTATATCCATAACAAAATAGAGTACGGAACCATGATTAATATAATAGAGGTATACAAGGTATATAAAGACGGACGATTGGATTTGAAAACCCGTGGCGAAGTGGTGATCAAAATTGAAAGCTTTGAAAATCCAATCAAAGGAAAACAGTATGCTGGAGGGCAAGTGACACTAATTGAAGACATAGATGATCATGCACCCCAGCAATCTAAAATGACCTTAATGTTACAAGAGTTGTATGATAAGCTAACCATTGAAGCCAAGGTGCCCATTGGTTCTGATGTAAACACTTATGATATTGCTCATAAAATCGGATTGTCCATGGAACAGGAATATGAACTGCTTCAAATCCCCAGAAAAAGCGAAAGAGTTGACTATATAGTTGACCATCTATCTCAGTTCATACCTAAGTTAAGCAGGGTGGAGGAGGTGAAAGAGCGGATCCGAATGAATGGCCATTTCAAGCGCTTGGACAAGTTAAACTTCTAATCAGTATTACTTCAACTTCTCTACCTGGTTAAAAATATTTGTTATATTTTGACCATATGAAATTACTGAGTCCGGAACAGGTAAGGGCTGCTGATCAATACACTATCGAAAATGAACCGATAGCTTCAACGCTACTGATGGAGCGGGCGGCCAAAGCATTTACCGAATCTTTTACCAGGCTATACGCGAGCTCAAGACCTATTGTGATTTTTTGTGGTACCGGGAATAATGGGGGAGACGGATTGGCGATTGGTCGTATGCTTGTGGAGCAGGATTATGCTGTCTACTGCTATACGTTTGAGAGTGAACACAGGTCGGATGATTTTGAAATAAATTTTCGACGACTTACCCAATTGATAGATGTTTATTTGATCCAAAGCCAAAGTGATCTGCCGAAAATTGCCAGAAGCTCGATAGTTATTGATGCCATTTTTGGTTCGGGTTTATCTCGTCCAGCAGCTGGCCTATATGCCCAAGTGATCGACCATATTAACGGCAGCGGAGTAAGTGTAATATCTGTTGATATTGCATCGGGGTTATTTGCCAATCAACCGAATTCCAAAGAGGATACTATTGTCCAGGCGACTAAGACCTTTAGCTTTCAATTACCGAAGCTGGCTTTCTTGCTTCCTCAAAATGAAAGCTTCGTGGGCGATTGGGAGGTTTTGAATATCGGATTAGACCAACACTTTATTGATCAGCAAGAGACTGACTATTGTTTATTAAAGCTAGAGGATATCAAACCTATGTTACATGCGCGGACAAGGTTTTCGCACAAAGGAACCTATGGGCATGCTATTTTATTGGCTGGTAGCAAGGGTAAAATGGGAGCAGCAGTATTAGCCGCACGGGCCTGCTTGAGGTCAGGTGCCGGTTTGCTTACTATGCAGATACCTGCAATTGGTTACGAAACTGTGCAAACTGCCGTACCAGAAGCTATGGCACTATCTGATGTCGAAAACGATTTCCTTTCGGCAAAAGCTGTTTGGCCAGATCATGATGCAGTAGGTATCGGTCCTGGACTTGGAAAGCATCAGCAGACTACCATGTTTTTACAGCTGTGCTTGCAAGAAGCAAAGAACCCGTTAGTACTAGATGCAGATGCTCTGAATATACTCTCTGAAAACTCCGATTGGCTGGATTTGCTGCCTAAAAATTCTATTCTAACTCCACATCCAAAGGAGTTCAGTCGTTTAGTAGGCAATGCTCAAAACGACTATGACAGGCTCAGACAACTGATTGAATTTTCGAAAAAATATCAAGTGATCACTGTATTAAAGGGAGCATATTCCGCGATTTGCAATCTAAATGGTCAAATTTTCTTTAATAAAACCGGCAATCCGGGTATGGCTACCGCAGGCTCAGGCGATGTTTTGACAGGTTTATTGACAGGCTTGCTAGCCCAAGGTCACAGCCCATTGAATACGGCCAAAATTGGGGTTTATTTACATGGTTTAGCCGGTGATTTAGGGGTTGAGGATCTTGGCCAGGAGTCGCTCTTGGCCACAGATATTATCAATTATGTTGCTCCTGCATACCGAAAATTGCATAAGTCCTGAACAGTCTGATGACTTATTTTTATTAATTGATCTTGGAATGTAAGGTTTTAACCTATTTTAACGTCGGCTGGAGGCCTAAAATCATAATATTTTCCTACATTTGACTGCAAGGCAACTTTAGCCGGATTTATTGCGTAATAATAAAGAACGGCCGGAAAATTAAAATATTGCAGTTTGGCTTATTATTTGCTATATTGATCTAATACATGAAGCAATTTTTACTCATCATATCACTATGTTTCCTTTTCGGAACGATCCAGGCTCAAAGCACGGGTAGTGAAGGTGAAGTGCTTTCAAGTGAGACCACTGCTTTTGATAATCAGGAGTTGGAGCTTAAAAATGTGGTGGAGTTCTTTCCCAACCCAGCCGTTGACTACCTCAATGTGGAAATCCGTAACTCGGATTTGGTCAAAGTCGAGTTTGAAGTATACGATATTATCGGCAACCGGATCAAGGTGAACCCGGAGAAAATCACTAAGGATAAGTTTAGAATTTCAGTAAGTGAGTTGCACGTTGGTTACTACATGTTAATTGTCAAAGATCCTTATAGTCGTTTCAAGGTGGGTCGTAGATTTGGTAAGGGCCCTGGTAGGTAGTTAATAAGTATAAGAAAGAACTTTAGGCACAGATGATTTCATCATCTGTTTTTTTGTGCCCTATATCCCCAAATAGATTAAGGCTAACCCTTTTTACTGGCTATCTGCATGTCGTAAGTGTTAGTAGAAATACTATCTAAAACTCGGCATTGCCAGGGGTCCTGGGGAAAGGAATCACGTCCCGGATATTTCCCATCCCGGTGACAAATTGGACAGCCCTCTCAAAACCCAGGCCGAATCCGCTGTGAGGAACAGTCCCAAATTTTCTGGTTTCAAGATACCACCAAAGCTCCTTTTCAGGGATATTCATTTCATTCATGCGTTGCAATAGTTGTGCATGCCGTTCCTCCCTTTGAGATCCCCCAATGATCTCGCCAATGCCCGGGAATAACACATCCATTGCTGCCACCGTTTTTCCATCTTTATTTACTCGCATGTAGAATGACTTGATTTCTTTAGGATAGTCGTACAGGATCACAGGTTTTTTGAAATGCTTCTCTACTAAAAATCTTTCGTGTTCAGATTGAAGGTCTACTCCCCATTGGTCAATAAGGAATTGGAATCGCTTTTTCTTATTTGGTTTAGACTGCTTGAGAATATCAATGGCATGTGTATAAGAGACCCTTTCAAATTGGTTTTCAATAACCCAATGTAACCTCTCTAACAGAGATAGTTCATTGCGATCCTCTTTTTTCTTAGTTTCTTCTTCCTTTAGCGCCCTTTGGTTTAAAAACTCCAGATCGTCCATGCAGTGATCCAGGCAATACTGTACCAAGTGCTTTAATAGATCTTCTGCCAGGTCCATATTGTCATGCAAGTCATAGAATGCCATTTCCGGTTCGATCATCCAGAACTCTGCCAGGTGACGGGAAGTGTTTGAATTTTCGGCTCGAAAAGTTGGCCCAAAGGTATAGACCTCGGCTAATCCCAGCGCAGCCAGTTCAGCTTCCAATTGTCCGGACACGGTAAGATTGGTTTCTTTACCAAAAAAATCCTTTCCGAAATCGATTTGACCTTCATCATTAAGAGGGGGTTTGCCTCCGCTTAGTGTTGTTACCCTGAACATTTCACCCGCTCCTTCTGCGTCAGATCCAGTAATAACCGGAGTGTGTACATTTAGAAATCCACGCTTAGTAAAAAACTCATGGATCGCAAAAATTAGTGCATGACGCACCCTGTAGATAGCTCCGAAAGTGTTGGTGCGTGGTCTAAGATGAGCGATCTCTCGGAGGAACTCCAGGCTATGCTTTTTGGGCTGCAAAGGATAAACCTCAGGATCAGCCTCACCTAATACCTGCAATTCTTCAGCAATTAATTCCACCGATTGACCCTGTCCCTGAGAAGCCTTAAGTGCGCCTTTGATGAAGAGACTGGCTCCGGCGGATATTTTTTTGATCTCAGATTCATCAAATTGGGTTGGGTCAAGCACAATTTGGAGACTATGAATAGTGGAGCCATCATTTAGGGTTACAAATACAACATTTTTGCTACCTCGTTTGTTTCTAACCCAGCCAGCAACTGACACCTGTTGATCGATTAAACGAGATTGCAGAATCTCACTAATTTTTGTTCTTTGTATGAAGCCCACTTTAAAAAATATCAGTAATTATTGATTAATTTAATATCCATAGTATAACACCTATTTGAAGGTTGGCGTTATGCTAAAAATAGGGAGCAAAACAACGATAATTTGTTGTTTTTAGCAAAGATAACCTAGATTTATGATAAATTTGTTTTTAAGGTTTTGATAGATTTTACTAATTCATCTCACATATGCAGAGACTCGGTTTAACGCAAAGTTTAAGTCAGAAACTCTCTCCGCAACAGATCCAATTCATCAAGTTGCTGCAGGTATCTACTGCAGAATTGGAAAACCGTGTAGAAGAGGAGTTAGAAGCAAATCCAGCTTTAGAGGAAGGGCCTGATGAGAACCTTGAAATTGACCGGGACCGAGAATCAGAAGAGACAACCACTGAAAAAGAGGATGATCTGAACGTGGAAGATTATATCAGGGATGATGACTTTAGTGGATACAAGATGTATGGCGATGGCCGGGCCACAAATGAAGAGGATAAAGAAATACCAATTCCTACTGCAGCTACCTTGACTGACCAACTACAATCTCAATTGGGCTTTCTTGGCTTAGATGAACGGCAGACTGTAATTGGTAACCAACTGATCGGAAGTATTGAAGCAGATGGCTATATCCGAAGAGATCTTGAAGCTATCATTAATGACTTGGTTTTTTCTCAAAATATTGAGGCCAGCGTAGAAGAGGTTGAAGAGATACTAGCCAAGATCCAGACATTTGATCCTCCTGGGATAGCTGCAAGAAATTTAAAAGAATGCCTATTAATACAGTTAAACAGAAAAGCGGATCGGGATGCTGACGCAAAAGTCGCAATGAGAATTGTCCGTGACTGCTTCGAGGAGTTCAGTAAAAAGCATTACGATAAGATTATTAAAAAACTCAACCTGTCTTCTAAGGAGGTGCTCAAAAATGCGATCAATCTCATCACGAAGTTAAACCCTAAACCAGGAAGCGCCTCTACTGGATTAGTAAAAACTCAGTACCGCATACCGGATTTTATGATCGAAAATGATGAGGGCGAACTGAGGGTAACTTTGAATTCGCGCAATGCTCCGGAGCTAAGGATCAGCAGGTCCTACTCGGAAATGATGGATACTTACAATAAGAGTCGGAAGAAAGACAAGAAATTACGGGAAACAGTAAGCTTTGTCAAGCAAAAATTAGATGCTGCGAAGTGGTTTATTGACGCCATCAAACAAAGACAGCAAACACTCTTGAACACAATGAGTGCTATAGTCAATTATCAGTATGATTTTTTTCTGGAAGGAGATGAGAGTAAGTTGAAGCCAATGATCCTAAAGGATATTGCCAATAAGATCAACATGGATATTTCAACGGTCTCAAGAGTTGCCAACAGCAAGTCGGTGCAAACGGAGTTTGGCGCCTTCCCATTAAAGTATTTCTTTTCCGAAGGTATTTCCACTGAATCCGGCGAAGACGTCAGCAGCCGAGAGGTAAAGCATATCCTGCAAAAACTGGTAGACGAAGAAAACAAGAAAAAGCCACTTTCTGATGATAAACTGGAAAAGCTGCTGAAGGAGAAGGGCTATAAAATTGCTCGACGCACAGTGGCAAAATACCGCGAACAGCTCAATATACCAGTGGCCAGGCTTAGGAAAGAACTATAGTGATTTCTCGTTTGGCGAAATTAATTTCCTACCTGTTTCATCCGCTGTTGATGCCAACGGCCCTTTTTGCCTTGATATTCGCATTTATCCCCAGATTAACCCGGCCGTTTGGATCAAGCAGTCTACTCTTGATCTTTATTATCACCTGCCTCATACCATTGATCAGCGTCCTGACATTGAGGTTTGCCTATTTAATTTTGATGATTAAAATGTGGCGGTTAAAATTAGTCGAACCATTAAATAACCATCAAGCTTTACTGAGATTAAGAGATAGCAT
>JBPCUG010000280.1:0-3992 GCA_051011275.1 Cyclobacteriaceae bacterium
GCCTGAGGAGGTTACCGGATTTATTGGCAAGCAGCGGGACCATAGCCGCATTGTAGACCATTTTGAGATAATCCTTCACTACACAGGCCTGAAGGTTACTTTAAAGTCAGGGTTTTTGGTAAAGGCCCATTTGCCTAAATATATTTTGCTTGGAACAGAGGGATCCTTTATCAAGTATGGGTTGGATGTGCAGGAAGATGCTCTTAAAGAAGGAGTTATTCCAACTGATGATGAAGCCTGGAGAAAGGAACCCAAAGAAATCTGGGGTATCATGGACACGGAGGCTCAGGGGCAGAGCATTGTGGAAAGTTTGCCCGGAGACTACAGAGCATTGTATGAGAATTTAGTCCTGGCATTTCAAGGAGAGGAGGAGCTGGCTGTTCAGCCAGTGCAAGCAAGAAACGTAATCCGGATTATTGAGCTAGCGATGCAAAGCAGTGAGGAGAAAAGGACGTTGCCTTTTTCTTAGTGAAATTTTAGTAACTAAAATTAGATTGAAGTAGAAGTAATGTAACGGTGAGTATATAGGGCGTTTTAATGCCTTTTATACATTGTTATGAGCTTTTTTCATTTCTCAGTATTTTTACAATACGGTTAATTACGATTTCCGATAAATTCCAGTCGTATCCATCAAAATTAGTTGTATTAACAAATTGAATGACAATCGTGTCGATGTCTTTATGGTATTCCGCAAGACTCTGATAGCCGGGAAGCAGACCTCCATGTTCGTAGACATAAATGGAGGAATAGATTTCCTGTCCCCCTTCATCAAACAATGACCCATCGTTTAATGCCCTAAGGAATATGCCCACATCTTCTGCTGTCGCTATCATTGAGCCATAATCATTTGTCTTGATATCGTCCTCAATGCCAACATAATAGCCACTCATTACATCGTCCATATCCACATCACGCATCGAACTAAAAGTATTATTTAGTCCGAGAGGGATCAAAATTTCCTCCTTGATATATTGGTGATGGCTATAACCCACCACCTTATCAATAAGCTCGGAAAGCAACAAATAATTGGTGTTTGAGTATCCATAGTCTTCATCTGGTTCAAAGTTAGCCGGCAAATCAAGTGCTAATTCAAGGGTTCCTTCACTGCTTTTCGGTGGATTTTCCCAAAAACCAGGATGGTCGGTGAAATTGGGAATACCGCTCCGATGTTGCACCATCAATCTCAAGGTTATTTTTTCTGCATTTTCAATTCTTCCTACAAGTTCCGGAAAGTAATCAGCGAGCGTTTTATCCAAAGACAAACGTTTGTCATTGACTAATTTGGTGATAGCAACAGCATTATACAACTTGCTGATACTGGCAATCTTGAATAAGGCTTTCGGGTCGGCAGGTATTTCATTTTTTCGGTCATGCCAACCGGCTGTATAAAATGCTGGTGGTTTACCTGCTTCGTCCACGTAAACAATCATTCCATCAAATCCATGTCCAATTGCTTCGTTTAATTGTTCTTGAACCGTATCTGGTATTGGTAATATCCAAGTCCATACCAAAATCCACGGTACGAAGAACATGGAGGCTATGGTTCCAATAAGCAATACTATTCTGAGTATTCGTTTTGTTGATTTCTTCGTCATGCTATTTCAGGACTGTGCGCTAACGGTCCGGGGCTATGCATCGTGATGGCAAGCAATCTGACAGCAGTCCTGGCTTCCCTAAAGCTCAAATTTAACAATTTATACACATTCAATCAGGTTCGAAGATACGTCTGCCGGCATGATGTCATCAGCCCCTGTTGTGCCCAGTTTACACTACAAAGTCGTTTCAACCAGACCTGTACTTCCAACTACTGTTGTTGTAAATTTTATTTTTAAAATTTTATTCCTGTAATTTCTTCAGATATTTTCCAAAGTCTTTGGGCAACGGAAAACAGGTATGCCAGATCACTTGCTCTGACACATGTTTCATTTGCTATTTGAGCCATTTTTTCAAGAAGGGAATACCCGTATTAATCCGAGCCTCATGTCCGCCCTCGAATATTTCAATTTGAATCCGATCGTCGATACCTAACTTTTCATAGTGTATTTTGGCCATGTCAAATTCTTCCTGCACCTGAGGCCAATGTGCAATGCGGTCGCTTTTGCCGTGATGAATGAGTAAAGGTCGTGGACAAATCAATGATACTACATCGTGGTCTGTAAACTCGGTAAGCCAACCTCTAAAGAAAGCATGCTCTTCATCGACGACCATGAAACTGACGTATCGATCATCTGGTAGCGCCATCTTATTGCGACGATGATTAAACCAGGCACTGACAACCCCTACCTTGATGCGAGGTTCAAGGGGTAGCCAAAACATAGTCGCCATGCCACCGAGAGATAGCCCCCACATGCCGACTTTATCAGCATCGATGCGTGGATCAGCCAATACTTCATCGAGCAAATGTTGGGTACGAGCCAATTCAATGCCTGGCAGGGTGGTATTAATCAGTCTACACAATCGCTCAATATAATTACGAAAGGGCATTGACCGCAAATTTAAGGGTGCCACTACTGCAAAACCTGCTTCGAGCAGCGCCCGAGCATAGGCATTGTATAGTTCGTGATCTTCAATAAAGGGTGTTTCGGGATAGGATCCAATGCCATGCTGGGCTATGACCAGAGGTACCGGATTATCTGGACTAGCGTGATCGGGTATGACCAAGATTGCTTGTGCCGTAATTTCTCCCAGGGGCAGTTCGATCCACTGTGCGTTGATGTCTTTAAGCGAAGGGTGGGGTTGTTTCTTTAAGGGCCCCGTTTTGACTAGCCGAGGTGCATTTAGAATTGAGCGCCATCGCTGGCGGTTCGGCGCAATACTTCTTTGATAAGCGTGCATGCTGCTATAGTCTCTTTGCCATTGGTCGGTTGCCCGTTCATTATATCCATCGATGATCCACCGTTGTAAGAAAGTTTCTAATTGTTGCTTGTAAGCTACATTCCGGTATTCTAGCAGGGAGTCGCTATTTTGCCCAAATAGTGCAGATGACATCGCAAACTGCAGTACCGAAATAATTGCCAAAACTAGTTTCGGTATTAATTTTAGATATCGCATAGTCCAAGGAGATATTATTTCTCAATTTACTTATTTAAGCAAGATATTGTTCTTCATTGTGGCTGGATCGGCGGCACAAGCATCTCTATGTTCACATTCATTCAAGGTTGAGACGTCGAGGTCCCTTTCATTAATGACTACCTTCTGATATTCCCCATTCCCTTCTGTCTGACTTAGGAGCACCCATTCGGTCTGTTTTGAGAAATCAGAAGGCATTAACCCACTAATTAGACTTACTGAAAAAACACCATCATTTTTCTTCATTTTGTAATTGGGCACAACGTACCACCTGTATGGACTGTGGCGTGGCGTGCATAGCCCGCAGGTGCGCTGGATTTGTGCGGCCATAGTCTATACAGATTGTTATGCATTTTTTTACGCTTCATTCTCCGAGTTTCAATATCCGCACTGCTCCTTGGATTACCAAGCCGAACACGATTATTCCGATTACGAGATCAGGTTTGTTCGATTCAGTCCAGTTCACTAGCATTGCTGCCGCAATGACTCCTAAGTTGATTATCACATCGTTCGAAGTGAAGATCATGCTTGCTTTAATATGAGCCTCTTCACTTTTCGATCGCTGTAGGAGTATCAAGCAGATACCGTTGGCGATCAAGGCAAGCACCGACACTATGATCATGGTTCTAAAATTCGGCAACTCCGCAGCACCGATGAACCGCCTGACAACCTCAACAAGGCCGATTACCGCCAAGCCGATCTGGAAGTATCCAGCAGCTCTTGCAATTCGCTTTTTCAGAGCGATTGTGCCACCAATTGCGAAAAGACTGAGGCCATAAACAAAAGAGTCTGCGAGCATGTCTAAACTATCCGCAATCAATCCCATTGACCAAGAGATCAATCCAGTCGACATCTCGATCAAAAAGAATGCGAAGTTGATCGCTAGAACTGTCCAGAGTAATTTGCGCTGGTCGGTCTCAGTC
>JBPCUG010000281.1:0-2762 GCA_051011275.1 Cyclobacteriaceae bacterium
GATCCCATCTATTGTTAGCAGTAGGCCGTCGACCAAATACTCATGACCTAGGGCTAGAGTCAGCTGGGATCAATATGGATAAGAAAGGGTTTATAGAGGTAGATGATCAACTTAGAACCAACGTTGAAGGCATTTGGGCATTAGGGGACTGCAATGGTCGCGGTGCATTTACACACACTGCATACAACGACTACGAGATCGTTGCAGCCAACTTACTTGAAAATGATTCGAGGAAGGTAAGCGATAGAATCTTGTGCTACGGATTGTTCATTGATCCAGCGCTTGGACGGGTTGGAATGACGGAAGCCCAAGCCCGGCAATTCGCTGAAGATTCGGGTAAGGAAGTTCTAATCGGAACTCGGCCTATGACACGTATTGCCCGGGCCAAGGAAAAGGGTGAGACCCACGGATTTATGAAGATTCTAGTAGAGGCGCAATCAAAGCAGATCTTAGGTGCTGCCATTTTGGGAATTGAAGGAGATGAACCTATTCATTCAATTCTTGACGTCATGTATGCGAAAAAGCCATATACCCTGATCCAACGTGCGGTGCATATACATCCAACGGTTTCCGAGCTAATCCCCACTATGCTAGGCGAGCTAAAGCCATTAACCTAAGAAACGAATTCCAATCCAATCAGAAATAGGAGGTTATTACGGGTTTTGGCTGACAAAAAACCTATAAATCCTACATTAGTAGGTATTTAAAGGCACCTAAATTGAATTCCCAAGGCATTTATTTAACCTTTGCTTGCTATACAAATAGGCTTTCGGCCTATGCAACCGGAATTTAAAGTAGAGATGATGAAAAAATTACTATTCCCAGTATTCGTCTTGATGGCTGTCGTCCTTATGGATGGATGTACATCAGGCAAGCAGGCTTATCAAAAAGGAAATTACGATGATGCCGTGCTGAAAGCCATTAAACGGCTTCGCAAAAATCCTAATAGCAAAAAAGCGGCTGAAACGCTACGATCATCTTATCCGATGACCATTCAATGGCACAAGGATAATATTGAGCAAGCTAAACTTTCCAATTATGAGTTTAAGTGGGAAAGGGTGATCAGCGAATATAAGAGCGTGAACTACTTGTATAATGAACTAAATCGATGCCCAGCTTGTATTCGGTTGATTTCCAATCCAGTCCACTATGTAAGCGAGTTAAATGATGCGAAAAATCAAGCTGCTGATATCAGATATGCAAAAGGGGAAGAAATGCTCAACAGGGCCCGTTCAAACAGGGATAAACTTGAAGCGCGTGAAGCCTACAAGCACTATGCGGTCGCTTGCAACTTATTGAAAGATTATAAAGACTCTAGAGATAAAATGGCAGAAGCAAAATTCCTGGCCACGCTAAAGGTTGTTGTGGAGCCAATGCCTATCCATTCTCGCAACTTACAATTGTCGAATGAGTTTTTTGAAAACAAGATCATGGAATTCATGGAAACCATGCCGGTTAATGAATTCGTGCAGTTTTATTCTTACACTGAGGCCAAAAATATTGGATTGAAAGAACCAGATCAGATCATTAGACTGCAATTTGATGATTTTGTTTTAGGTCAAGTCTATTTAAAGGAAAAGGAAATTCAGCAGAGCAAAGACAGCGTAGTGCTCGCTATTATCAAGGCTAGCAATGAAGTTTCGATGTCAAATGCTTTGGCCTACAGCGGCATTGATCCTCTTTCTACGCTCAAGTATGAACCAACTGTACAGTTTACAACTCCCATGGTCAATTACGGTCATAAAGCGTTTGCAGGTGGAAATAAAGATAAAGTAACTGTCTGTCACAAAATCCCAGCTAGCTTGGGGGTTTCCAAAACCATCTCTATCTCCAAAAATGCGCTACAGCATCACCTCGATCATGGAGATGTACAGGGCACTTGTAATGGTGAGGCAGAGCCAACTGATGCAGCTGATAACCAAGAGGAAACTGGTTCAACCGGCGGCACTTCCACAGACAGTAATGGTGGAAATAATACCGGAACCGACACTAGCTCGGGAGATACATCTGGGACCGGGTCTGATAATGGAGGTAATACCTCTGGAACAGCAGGTAGCTCAACTACGACTGGAACAAGCACTACAACTGGCAATAACGGTAGCGTGTTTGACAATCACCCTAACTCGGGAAATACAGAACAAACTACTTCCGGTCAAACCAGTACTGGCCAAGGCGGGCAGCAAGAAGCAAAGCCCACTACTCAAAAGGTATATGGTTCAGTGAAAGCTACCATGCATATTTTCAGTAAGACCTTGACTTCAAGAGGTGTTTTGGACTTTCAAATTATCGACGCCTATAGCCAGCGTGTATTGACACAAGAAAAAATGCCAGGTGAGTTTGTCTGGTATACGGAATGGGGCTATTTCAACGGCGATGAACGAGCATTGGATAGTTATTTCATGGAAATTACAAAATTAAAAGAGGCCACTCCACCTCCGCCTCAGGACCTTTTTGTTGCATTCACGCAACCCATCTACCGACAGGTCACGCATAAAATCAGAAATTTCTACAGAACTTACTAGTCAGTTAAGCCATGGATTTGAAGGAGAGCGAACCTGAAATATGGTTCGCTCTTTTTTTTCTCGGTAGTCGTTTAAGCAATTATTGCTTCTCTATAGTGATATTGCTAAATTGAGATAGCAGGCACATCAGCTTTTCAATTGTTATCAGCACTACCAATGAAGACACCCAAAAATATAGATCGCAGAAAATTTATAAACAACCTGTCAGCAACCGCAGCCACTATTTCCATAGTTCCCAGT
>JBPCUG010000282.1:0-7010 GCA_051011275.1 Cyclobacteriaceae bacterium
TACCTTGATTGGCCTTGATGAATATTTGATCCCCTTGATCAAAGCTTCTTTGAAAGTGACCAAATCTGAGTACCAGGGCGAGACCTTTGTAGCAACGGTAGAGGTAAAGAATACCACAGGGGTGGAATATTTATTGGAGAATCAAAGTGCTTACAGTTTGCATGCTCATAGCTCAGTAGTTACCGTACCACCGTATGGAACAACTAAGCTGGAGGTCAAGACGGTCACCCGTCTGTCAGAGATTGAACTGACTTTCAGAGTATTGAATGCAGTGACCGCACCGAAAACGCATCCACAGATAAAATTTAATATCACCCTGCCTTAAGCTGCTTAAAATTCATTTCAATCAAATCAACTTTCTTCACTTAATTCACGTAATGTAGTTTAGATTTGTATCGGTCGTATTAGGTATCTTGCCTGGTATTACCCCATCTGCACGGAGCAGCTGGTCTATATTTTTTAAATCACAGCTATGGATAAAGCTTTAGATTTCCTCATTTCCCCAGGCCCTATCATTTTAATCATAATTATAGTCTCAGGGATTTTGGTGCATTTCAAAGGTAAGCGTAAGCATGGATTCGTGCGTCAGATGTTTGATCACTCTACGTTTATGGCGCCAATCAATCTACTGATGTACGCTTTTTCAAGAGTACCAAATAAACCCTATTTAGAGTTGAGCGATTTTCCCGAATTGCAGAAGGTTCGACAAAATTGGGAAGTGATCAAAGAAGAAGCCTTGGACCTAGAGCGTTCCCAGCAAATCCGAGGTTCGGACACCTATAACGATATTGGTTTTAATTCTTTTTTTCGGCGTGGTTGGAAGAGATTTTACCTTAAGTGGTATGGGGACTACCATCAATCGGCAAAAAATATTTGTCCACGTACCATTGAGATGATAGAACAGATGCCCTCCATAAAAGCTGCTATGTACGTAGTGCTTCCCGCCGGTTCAGAGTTGCCTCCTCATCGCGATCCTTTCGCCGGTTCGTTGCGATATCATCTCGGACTGATCACCCCTAACTCGGAAGATTGCCACATCAATGTAGATGGAGAGAAATACCACTGGCGTGATGGGGAAGCTGTTTTATTTGATGAGACCTATATCCATCATGCGGAAAACAAAACAGATAAGGATCGTTTGATCTTTTTTTGTGACGTAAAACGACCCATGAAAAACAAGGTAGGAGATTGGCTTAATTCCTTTTTTTCCTGGTTTATTTTGGCTGCGGCCAAATCGCCCAATAACGAAAAGGACAGCACAGGAAACTTAAATAAGGCGTTCAAATACCTTTATCAAATTAGGTTGGTCGGCAAGCGGCTAAAAGCTTATAATCGTACTTTGTATTACACGGTAAAGTATGTGCTGTTCGCCGGTATACTATATTTGATCATTTGGTAGACCGTTGACAAGACCGATGTAGTTTCCAGGGTTGTCTTTCATTTTACTTTAATCCAGTTGCACTTGTCATGTAACTTCTTACTTTTATAAGAGGCGATCAATAGCTTCTGTTAAATAAAAGTTATGCAAAGTAAAATACCTATCGAGGTGGGGCATCTTTTCTTACCCTTGGAAGAAAAACTCATTTCGTTGCTCGAATCACTAACTCCAGACGATTGGAATAAGCCGACTTTGGCCAAGCTCTGGACAGTAAAAGATATCACCGCTCACTTACTTGATAGCAATGTACGTGCTTTGTCTATGCAAAGGGATAAATTCTTTGGAGAGACACCTCCGCAAACCGATGATTATCGTCAATTAGTGGACTGGCTTAACCAGTTAAATGCGATTTGGGTAAGGGCTGCTAAAAGGATCAGTCCGGAAATGTTAATTCTGCTGCACAAAAATACCGGATCATTGACAAGTGAGTACTTTCAATCCCTTGATCCTTGGGATGAGGCTATATTCCCAGTTGATTGGGCCGGTGAATCAAAAAGCTACAATTGGATGCACCTGGCTCGTGAATACACTGAGAAGTGGCACCACCAACAACAGATACGGGAAGCGACAGGTAAGCCAGGCATTATGACTGAAAGATTTTTCCGCCCCTTGATCAATACCTATTTTATGGCTTTACCCTATACTTTTAAAGGTGTTGAAGCAGAAACAGGCACCAAAGTACAGATTGCGATTACCGGCGAACTTGGTGGTAACTGGTTATTAACCAGAACCATGGATAGTTGGAAGCTAAGCAAGGATGAAACACCTACTGCAGATTCAGTGGTAGCTGTACCAACTGAGCTATCATGGAAGCTCTTCTCCAAAAATATTCGACCAACAGATGTGAGCGATAGAGTAAAAATTTCAGGAGATGCAACTTTGGGGAAGACAGTTTTAGAAATGGTTTCAGTAATGGCCTAGAGGCTGTGAACAAAATTCTAACATCCAATTAATATGAATAGACCCTTTATAATAGTTTGCCTTTATACATTATCTGTATTTATCGCCTGTCGGCCTACCAGTGAAGAGCAAGCCCCAACAGACCAGACCTATGATTTTAAATTTGAAGAGTTTACCATCAATCAGATGCAAGCTGGGTATAGCAGTGGGTATCTTAGCATTCAAGAGGTAACTCAAGGTTATCTCGATCGTATTGCAGCAATCGACAAAATGGGTCCAAAGCTAAATTCAGTAATACAAGTGAATCCGGATGCCCTCAAAGTAGCGGAACAATTGGACCAGGAACTTCAAGACGGACAAAGCCGGGGGCCACTTCATGGTATTCCGATCATGTTGAAAGACAATATAGATACTCATGACCAGATGGAGACAACTGCTGGATCAAGAGCCCTAATTGGATCACGCCCTTTGCAAGACAGTTGGGTTGCTAACCAGTTACGAGAAGCGGGAGCAGTGATTTTGGGCAAGACCAATCTAAGTGAGTGGGCAAATTTTCGGGCCAACTTATCTTCAAGTGGTTGGAGTGGCCATGGAGGTCAAACCAAAAATCCTTATAAGCTGGACAGAAACCCCTGCGGCTCAAGTTCGGGTTCCGGTGTAGCTGTTTCTGCTAACTTATGTATGTTGGCCATTGGCACTGAGACAAACGGATCCATTGTCTGCCCCTCTAACAGTAACGGTATCGTAGGTATCAAACCTACTGTAGGTTTGGCCAGTCGAACTGGGATCATTCCTATTTCTTTTACTCAGGATACACCAGGGCCAATGGCTCGTTCGGTAAGAGACGCTGCTTTGTGTCTCGGAACTTTAGGAGGGATCGATTCCTCAGATAGTAAGACGCTGCTAAGCCAAGGAAAAACGTTTAAAGATTACACCCAATTCCTTAAGGAGGATGGTTTGAAAGGTAAGAGGATCGGCCTTTACAAGGGGCCTTTCGGTCGCCATCATTTTGTTGACGCTCTAACCGATCAAGCGGTAGCGTACCTTAAGAGCCAAGGTGTGGAGATTGTAGAAATTGATGAGATAGCTGCTTCTGAATCTGGAAGGTGGTCCTTTGAGATAATGCTGTATGAGTTCAAAGATGGCCTCAATAAATATTTTGCTTCATTGGGAGACCAAGCCCCAGTCAAAAGTTTGGAAGAGTTGATCGCTTTTAATGAAGCAGATTCAATTGAGCTAAAATATTTCGATCAAGAGCTTTTGAAAGAAGCTCAGGGCAAGGGCAGCTTGGAGGATGAAGATTACATAGAAGCGCTTAGCAAAATGCTTGTCGCCACCAGGCAGGAGGGTATAGATCGGGTTATGGACGAACATGACCTTCATGCCATCATTGCACCTACCGGAAGCCCGGCCTGGAAGACCGATGAGGTGAATGGCGATAACTTTTTGTTATCCAGCTCCTCACCGGCAGCTAGATCGGGCTATCCAAATATTACTGTCCCGATGGGCTCCATTGATGGGTTACCGGTTGGCATTTCATTTTTTGGTAGGGCTTGGAGTGAGCCGATTTTACTGGAGATAGCTTATGCTTATGAACGAGGGACAAAACATAGATTGGTGCCTGAGTTTTTAGAGCATTAACCTGGTAACTTAAGATTTGTTCTCGCAGATTTTCGAGGAAATCCGAGAGAATATTTTCATTCGTTCATTTAGGATTACGTTATATTGCTCTCATCCGGTTATTTCTCTTATTATGCTCTACTTCCGCCAGTCCAAGCGCTTCCATTAGTGGAGGAACATACATAGCAAAACGACCTCTGAAATTCTTTTTGAGCCCATACCAACCCCCAACTGGATTGCTACTGCTGCGTGCCCAGTGCTCGACTGTATCCTCTTTAGTGTCCTGTTTTTCGTCTTTACTTCCAAGTAACATCCAATCCCCGTGTTTTTTCAACATATCATGAAGGTCGGGTAGACACCGATAATCGTAGTGTAGAACGGTCTTCCCTACGGTACAAACAATTATTTCTTTTCCGTCCTTTTCACCGATGTACATTTCGTAATCCGATGATTGGGGTGGTGTTTTTAGTTTCCACGGTTTGTCCTTTGTCCTTTTTTCCATAATGTTAATTATTTGTCTTACTGATTAACTCGGCTTCCTTTTTCAGGTCTGATGCAAATTGTTCAAATGCCTCATCAAAAGGGGGAATAAATGTAGCGTACATAGGAAACATAAGCCCCCCGATCTTTTCCCACATTTCAAAAATGACTATCCCGTCTGCATTGTTAGCAATGCTAAAAGTTCGGTTTCCTTTCCCATCTCTCCAGACCATCTGTTTTTCCGGTTGAAATTCCTTTACCTTTAGCTTAAAAGTCCTTTTTTCATCTAGGGTGGATTTTAGATTTATTTTTCCCCCAAATCCTATTTCCCCTTCGATTGAGATGATAGTTGAATTCCATCTAGGGTAGTCTGAAGCATTAGTTAGTAGTGCCCAAACGATAGCGGGATCCGCCTGAATAGAAATACTGACAGAAGTTTCACGACTAAACGTTTTCTTCATGGTTGAGGCTTTGCCGTCTTGAGCCATAATCGTCATGATTATTAATAAAAGTTTTATTTTGAAACTGGATTTTAATCTTTTGACGATTGAGCGTTTCAAAATGATAGGCAGTTTAAGGAATTTCTCCTAAATATTTTTCCATTACTTTTCTATTGTGCTCTAAATGATGCAGTTGCAGCTCAGCGGCGCCTGATTTAAATGGGTCGATTTCTTTCAGAACTTTCATTCTTAGGTCAAACAGGTCCTCTTTATTCTGATTGCTTGCCTCCTTTGCCATCTCGATCTTTACCAGTTCCTCTTGGGCCTTTTGTTTAGGGTTGAAGATGCCATTAAGCTCCGTGCATTGGTGGCAGACGCCTTCTTTATTAATAAGTGAACACCGATGGTCGAAGATCCGGATCATTTTACTCCTTCCTTCATGCAAGTAGTATTTCACCATGGCATCTGTTTGGTCAATGATCAAAGCAATTTCTTTCACCTTAAAAGCATATACTTCCTTTAAAAGAAGCGCAAGCTGTTGTTCCAAGGGAAGGGACTTCGATACGCAGGTAAAGCAAAATGCGATGTGTTCTTTAATTTCGAAATTACCTTGTGGCGAGGTGGCTCGAATTTGCATAGCGTCCTGTAAGAATTGTTGATTTGACATAGCTGCATCTTTGCAAATATCACTAACATTTTCTGGCCACCTTTTCTTAGCTTTTAGGAGGTCTTTGGCCAGGTTAGCAGCGATTGAAAATACCCATGTCTTTAGGGAAGACTCTCCTTTAAAGGTGTTCAATTTAGAGTATGCCTTTACATAGGTGTCTTGCAGAAGGTCTTCTGTATCTTGAACACTGGTAGTGATCCTCAAGTTGTAAGATTTCAGTTGTGGTCTAAAGGTCTCGAATTCTTTAGTCAGTTTTTCTTTACGGATATTTTCTGGCTTCATAAAGTTTTGTTTTAGCCGATTGATAAATCTACATTGGTCATTCTATTTTCCTGATCACCGGATTAAACGCCTTTGCCGCTACCAGCACTTTATCTCCAATCATTAATCGCCTGGCCTCATCTTCTTCTACAATTACCTTCACCAGATCTTTTCCGATCAGGATGGTTACTATAAAAATAAAATCTTGCTTATCCATAGCCATTACTTCTCCGGTAAACTGAAATTTCCCACTCATCTCACTGTGAGTAAAAACCTTTTCTGGTGAGCCTTGATTTATAATCTTACCATGCTCCATCATTAATATCTGGTCTGACATTTTCAAAATCTCCGCGATATCGTGACTGACCAAAATGGTAGTAAGTTTATATTCGCGATGCACCTTTAAAATGTAACCCTGTAGTTTCACACGCATATTATGGTCCAAAGCTGCTAAAGGTTCGTCCAGCAATAATAATTTTGGTTTCTGCACTAATGCTCGAGCCAAGGCAGTTCGTTGCTTCTGGCCTCCGGAAAGCATATCCGGTTTGTGATCTTTCAAACCTCCCAATTCCATGATCTCCATCAACTCCTTTATGATCTTTTTATCTCCACCTTTATCTAATGCGAATGATAGATTATCATTTACCGTCATGTGCGGAAACAGGGCATAGTCCTGGAATACTAATCCCACGTTTCTTTTTTGGGGAGTAACACAAATACTCTTGTCAGTGTCCAGCCATGTGGTACCATCGACAACGATTTGGCCCTTATCCGGCTTAAGCAATCCAGCTAAGATCCTTAGTAGTGAGGTCTTGCCTGCGCCCGAGGCCCCGTATATGGTCACCATTTTCTTTTCCTCCAACTTGAGTTCCACCTCCAGCAACATTTCTCCGGCAGCTGAACGTAACTTTTTATGGAGGGACAGCGATATCATTTCCAAAATCGTTGTAAGTAACTGCCGTTGACCAGATATACCACCAAAAGAATACTAAAAGTCAAAGCAAACAGGATCAAGGAGTAGGTATGAGCTACGTCGTAGTTAAGTGCCTCGACTTCCTCGTAAATAGCAATGGATGCCACTTTAGTGTTGCCTGGTATACTTCCACCTATCATCAAGACCACTCCAAATTCACCGATAGTATGAGCAAAGGCTAAGACCACACCTGTGAGCAACGAGGTCTTTATATTGGGGAGGAGTACCTTA
>JBPCUG010000283.1:0-5475 GCA_051011275.1 Cyclobacteriaceae bacterium
GATAACCCCAAAATACCAAACCAAGTATCACCACTACAGTATTGAGAGATAAGCTATCTCCCATAAGTTTGGGTTCGATAATATTGCCAAATGTTATCTGGATGACTAGCAATATTAGTAGCAAACCAAATATAACGCCTGTAGAGTCAAGTTGAACAAGTCCAAGCAGCAACGGTGGAATGGTGGCAATAATAGATCCTACAGTGGGAATGAAATTTAACACAAAAGCTAGGTACCCCCAGAAAATTGGAAAGTCAATACCAAAGAACCAACATATGAGGCCATAGCCGATGCCGGTACCAAGGCTCATCATGAACTTTACTTTCATATAGGTTACAATAGAATTTTTGACTTGCTCAAAACCTTCCAGCATTTTCTTTGAGTCATCACTGTCCTCTTGTAAATAGTGGATGTATTGCTCGTATTTTAAGATACCTCCTAAAAAGGCTACTAGATATAAGGAGGTCATAAAAAAACTTCCCGTGAAGTCACCAAGCATTCCAGCAAAGGTACTGGAGGATTTAATGATCCAGTCATAAGACATCAGCTGTGAAATTTTGTCCACCACATCCGATGACTCCAAAGCTACCCCGGGGATTTGGTTGACACTTTCCAGAATGTTACTCAGTTTGACATTTATCTGAGACAATAATTTCTCTTTCTCTTCCATCAGCCCTTTGCCAGTTTGATAGACAAGCATTCCGAACAAAGCCAAGGCACTAAGCGAGCTAATGGATATGATACTGAGGCTAATACCAAAGGGCACGTTTTTTCTCTCAAACCAGGCCAGAGCGGGCTGCAGTAAGATGGCTATAAACAAGGCTAAGGCCAAGGGCACTAGCATATTGGATAGGATGGAAACCAAGTAGATTACCAGTATAGCTAAAAAAAAGGCTAAGATGTTCTTAACCGTTGCGATGTCTTTCTCCATAGCGCAAAATAGAAAGAACAATTAACAATTGGCAATTAACAATTGCCAATTAGGATCTAACATTGACAATGGGTAAAGTTGGCAATTAAGCAATCTGCAGCTGTCACAAAGGGTAGCTTTACAAATAAATAAGAACGATGAACTAAGAACGAAGAACGGTCAGCTAAGAACCGATCATCACAAAGGCACCCCAATAGTATGGATAGGGATATGCTTCTCTTACCTTAAGTTGTGCTTGTTTAAAGGCAGTACGCTTGTCCACGCCCTTTAGCCAAGCTTGGTAAAAGTACTCTAGCATTTTCTGGGTAGTTTGATCGTCCACTTTCCAAAGGCTGATGATCATTGATTGTGCCCCCGCTACTTTAAAGGCTCGCTGCAGCCCATAAACGCCTTCACCGTTCTTAACTGTTCCAAGCCCGGTTTCACAGGCAGATAATACCACAAGTTCGGTTTGATCTAAATTTAGGTTCATTGCCTCATAAGCAGTTAGAATGCCATCTTCCTGATCTGGTTCCGCAGTAATGCCTGCGTCCCTACGCATCAAACTATTGCTGGCTCCAGCTAATAAGATGCCGGAGTTCATCAGTGGCTGGTTTATCTTAAGCACTCTATCGGAGAAAAAACCGTGGGTAGCTATGTGCAGCACCCTTGGGCTTTTAGTGGTCTTAACGATGCTTTCTTCAGCTTTCTCTCCAGTGTAAAGTTGGTTAGTCCACCCATGTTTTTTGGCAATCTCATCAATATGAGCAACCTCTTTTCCTGTACCTGGTAGATCGTCCAAATACTCAGCCGCCGCTTTCTTATCTCTCTCCAATACAGCTCCAGCTCCAAAATCTGGATTCCCGATGAGGGTAGCTTGAAGGTTATCGGTAAAAGATGCCGCTTGTTGCAAAAGGTCCTTGGTATTTGTCACCGGCACAATCTCGACTTCATCAATCAAATAACCCGCCCTGGGATTTTTAATAGCATTGAGATTGATCTTATGGTATACGCCATCGGCGGAAAAATAAATTCTGTTTGCTTCCGGAATTTTTACTTTGATCTTACCCCAGTACTCGCGATATGAATGTTTATCTTCCAAAACATATTGTACCGAATTCTTATAATAAGATAGATATCGCTGCTCAAGATCATTACCATTTTCCATAAATACCACTTCGGGATGATCCTTAGTTTGGTTAGTAACTATGAGTGCTGCATAAAATACTTCATCGGTAAATCCATAATTTAGAAAGTCAGCAGTAGGCATTTCTTGACCTAAGTCTTCGGTAACGTTACCTTCGATCTTATACCTTCTAAACCTTATAATCTCGACCGCTGCTTCGCCTTCCGTCAAATGATCTCGTACATCTTCCCAAGTATATCCTTGTTTTGTGTTTTCTTTTGCAAACGAGTTAGATCGTTTGGTTAGGGATTTTTCTAGCGAATTGGTTTCTTCCCGTAGCTTCTCAATATCCTCAAGTTTTTTTTCAAGCTCCATCTTAGGCAGCTGATATAACCGGCCTAATTCTTCTTTCAGCCCTCTCCATTTGTTGAAGTCCTCTATCAGAGCTTCATCCCCACTTGAGAAAATATTGTTCCTCATCTTAATGCCTGAATTAAAAAGCAACGCTTTAGTAGTCAATCGTTGATTATAAAGCGCACTTATGATGGCGGGATTCTCAGTTAGCCGAAAGTAGGCAAAGGTATTGAAGCGTTCCAGGTCGGATTTTAAAGTATTATAAAACGCCTCCTTTTCCTTCTCACTTAATGACGGAAAAATTGATTCTATTTGATCTAGCTGGTTTTGGATCGCTTGGAGAAAGAGTGGTTCGGCTCTGACTAGATCCCCTTGGGTCAAATATAGTAAGGCCAAATTATTGAGTGACTTAGCATAGGATGGATGGTTTTCGCCAAGGGTCGCCCTTTTTATTTTAAGTGCCTCAAGATATAAAGGTTCTGCCTTGCCATATTTTTTAGTAGCCACATGTAGTATAGCTAAATTGTTTAGTGATGTAGCATAAGCCGGGTGCCTAGTACCCAAAGTAGCTTTGTCAATTTCCAAGGTCTTTTCATACAGAAGCTGAGCCTCTTTGAAATTTCCCGTTTTGCGATATAGGCTAGCCAAATTGTTTAGCGCATTTGCATACAAGGGGTGCCGATCGCCGTAGCTGCTTCTAAAGATACTGGAAGCCTGCTGATAGTATAATTTGGCTTGGTCAAAATCAAGTAAGGCAGTGTAGAAGTCGGCTAGGTTATTGAGTACTGTTCCGTAACGTGGTTCATTCTCTCCCAGGAGTCTTTTATAATTTTCCTTTGCCACTAAAAACGACTGTTCGGCCTTTTCATAATTCCCAATGGCTCGTTGCAGGCTACCAAGGTTGTTCAACGCTTCGGCATATCCCTCACTGGTATCCCCCTGGGTTTGTTTGCGCAGCTCAGCTGTTCTGATCAATGTTTCCTCAGCCAGTGCATATTTTCCGGTAGACTGGTACAGTATCCCTAAATCGTTGAGGGTGGATGCATATGATGGATGACGCTTGCCGTTGCTCTTTTCGAATATATTCAGCGCATTGGTTAAATTCTTCTGCGCTTTTTCATACTCCCCGGTTTTGCTGTAAAGTTGACCTAAGCTGTGTAGGCTCGAAGCGTAATTGGGATGTACATCGCCAATAGCAAACTTGCGTATTCTAATAGCATTTAAATAGAGGTCTTCAGCACGACTGTAGTAACCATTCGATTCATACAGATAACCGAGGTTCTGTATCGCAGTAGCATAGTCCGGGTGCTCATCTCCCAATGACACTTTATAATTTTCAATTGCTTCCAGGTACAACTTCTCGGCTTGCTCACTAAACCCTTGGTCCTGGTAGATGCCGGCTAGGTTTAGGAGTGAGGTGGCATATTCGGGGTGGTTTATACCGAGCTGTTCTTTCTTAGTAGCCACAACCCCTTCGAAGATTGGTTGCGCTTTGCCATATAGGCCGCTCTCTAAGTAAGCCAGTCCAAGGTCATTAGCCAATACCAGGTAGTTTGCATTTTGCTGGCCCAGATCACTCTCTGCCAAAGGGAGTGCTCTTTCAAGCAAATCGATGCACTTCGACCAGTCCGAATTCCAATAAAGCTCGGTACTATCATAAAGGGCCTTCCAAGATTGTGCTTGTAAGGATTGCAGACTCAACAGCAAGGTGAGTAACAGTAAACTTTTTTTCATCTAAAGGATGGTATTCAAAAAGTATGCCTTGGTTCAGTAAAAATATTAAGAATAAGTGGAAGGGCCGTTTTTTAGGCTTGTAATCAAAGGTTTGCCAGCACCCACGTAATAAAAAAGCGCATTTTGCACTTTGATATTAAGGCAAAGAATGGACTGCTAAAACGGAATTAGCCGTAGAATGAAAGACCTAAACAAATACAATATCCCTTAAGCAGGCAGTGCCAAACTCTTGCTGAAAGACATTCAAAACAGTTGACTTGCTCAAAGTCAATTCGTGCTTTAATGGTGCTGAGGTGAGCTCAACAAACATCACCTTTTCTTTCACAAATAGTTTCCCAGTACGCCTGGCAATCGGGGTGCCCATGAGCCGCTCCCATGAAGATGTTAATTGAGTGGCTTCAAACTTGGGCTGTAGTCTGTAAAATTTGAGTAGTTCCTGAATGCCCTGGCCGATGGTCGTCTCCTTGGCATTTCTTCTTTTCAAATAACCCATGAACCAAATCTAATGAAATTTATTTAGGGTCAAAAGAAGTTATTTGTTATGTTCCGTATACTATTAAATCCGTTATGATTTTTATACAAATCTTTCAACTATGGATATTCAATTAGAGGGGAAACGCGCCCTGGTTTGTGGCAGTACGCAAGGTATTGGGAAAGCTACCGCCTTGGAATTTGCTTCACTTGGAGCAGAGGTGATTCTTGTGGCCAGAAACGAAGAAAAATTAGAGAGAGTGATAGGGCTAATGGAGACGCAGAACCAAGTAAATCATCAATACCTCCAAGCCGACTTTAGCCACCCTGAGCAATTGAAAGAGCAAATCGATAGTTACCTAAGTAAACATAAGCCAATTCATATTTTGGTAAATAATACCGGAGGGCCTCCAGGTGGACCAGCTCTAGAGGCTACACCCGATTCTTTTCTTAAAGCCATGGGGGCTCACCTGATCTGCAACCAATTGCTAAGCCAGGCTTTAGTTCCAGGAATGCGCGAGTCTGGATATGGGAGAATAATAAATGTGATCTCAACTTCAGTTAAGGTGCCTATCCCAGGATTGGGTGTTTCTAACACAGTAAGAGGAGCAGTGGCAAGCTGGGCAAAAACAATGGCAACCGAGCTTGGGCCCTATGGGATCACAGTAAATAATGTGCTACCTGGATTCACCTCCACGCCCAGGTTGACCGAGGTCTTTACCAGCCAAGCCGAACAAAAAGGTATCTCTTTGTAAGCACACGAAGAGGTTATGAAAGGCAGCGTGCCTTTGAAGCGTTTCGCCGATCCCTCAGAAACTGCAGCAGCAGTAGCATTTCTTGCTTCGCCAGCGGCCAGCTACATCAATGGGATAAATCTGCC
>JBPCUG010000284.1:0-4953 GCA_051011275.1 Cyclobacteriaceae bacterium
CGTCTATGTCTGGGTAAATAAATGAGCTTTTGTCCATCCCAAGAGGCTCGAGTATGTTTTTTTCAATGTACTCTTCAAAACTGATCCCGGATACTTTGGCAATCACATCGCCGAGCGCATCGAAGGCCATATTGCTGTATTGCCAGTCGGTGCCGGGAGCCCAAAGCATTTTCTCTGTCGCTAGCTGTCGCACATATCGTTCAGCTGCACCTTCATCATATTGAGGCTTGTCCCATTCGTAGTCCTTTACATCAGGCATTCCCGAAGTATGGTTCAACATTTGTAGAATGGTTATGCCTAGGTATCTCTCGTCTGAAAGTTCAAAGTAGGGTAGGTATTTGGTGATGGGGTCATCCAGATCCACTTTGCCTTGTTCGACCAACTGTACCATCGCAGTTGCCACAAAAGGCTTAGAAACCGAGGCAAAATGGAAAATGTGCTCAGGAGTAAGTAGTTTCTTTTTTCCTAGCTCTCTAACCCCAAACGCCCCTGTGAAAAGCACCTTCCCGTCCTTCACAACTGCTGCTGTCAGTCCTGGCATCTTCTGGGTTTGCACTTGGTCTGTCAGGTAGGTATCCAATTGCTGGTCGATCTTTTGCGCATGTACCAGGGTGGCAACGCTCAAGATCATCAGCAGCAATAAGATTTCTAACTTTATATTCTTTCCACTCATTGATTTGTTGTTTTTAGTCTTTCTTTGAATTTTTGCGTTCTTCACATCGCCTTTTCCATTTTTCCTTAAATCTAGATCGTTCCTCGTCGCTCATATGTCCAAACTTTCCACGCCACTTCTTTTTGTGACCGGCCCAACCACCTCTTCGACCCATGTGGAAGCCTCCCAATAGGATCTTGGAAAGCACTAACAATGCCATAGCCTGCCAATAGGTTACGGGGTTAGCGTTGAAGACCGAAACTACCGCATAGTTCCAAAGTAACATAACAACCGCCGATAGACCGAACACAGCTAAAATTCCAAAAGCAAATATTCCAATCCCTTTTCGCTTATTCATAATTCTCAATTTACAAATTCTTTATTTTATAGATCGTCATAAAGCGCCTGCAACCTTTTTCTCAAGTGCTTTATAGCATACTGCTTTCTTGAAATTATTGTTTTAATACTCTCATTAGACTTTTCAGCTATCTCCCTTAAGGTCATTCCTTCTAATTCATTCCAAACATAGGCGTTACGTTGTGCTTCTGGCAATTCATCCAGTGCAGCGGTTAGCTCCTCCCAAAAAAGCTCTTTGAAAAACGCATCTTCAGGTGTATCAGCAGTGCTAAATAAAATCTCCCTTAATACGGCTCCTTCGCTATCTCCAAATAGCAAATCCTCGTATAAATCATCTGATTGCTTGCGATAGCGGTCAGTAATCTTATTGCGGGCTACCCGAAACAACCACCCACTGATGCTCTCAACCTCATCTAAGTTGATGATACGGCTGAACTGGTACCAAACTTCTTGTAAAATATCCTCGGCCTCTTCGTTTGACCTCACCCGATTGCGGATAAAGACAAAAAGGCGGTTCCCATATTGTTTGATGGAGTGAAGTAGTTTTGGGCGCTGGTTTGCCATTAAGGATTTAAGCTACTTGGTGGCTCGGTAATATCCAAATCCTATGCCTTTGCTGGTCTACTTTAGGTGGTTGGATTTTTTTCTCAGCTATTTTGTGATTTTCTCCTTTCTTCAACGAATAATATAACAGATAAACCATTAATTGAAGCTGTGATAGAAAATAAGGCCTTTTTGGAAATGCTCGAGCAATATAAGAAGCTGATCTACAAGATTGCTTCCTCGTATTGTTCCAGTCATGAAGATCGTAAGGACCTGGTCCAGGAGATCGTAGTGCAGCTATGGCGATCATTTTCCAAATATGATCAGAAACATAAAATGTCAACCTGGATCTACCGGATTGCCTTAAATGTTTCAATTTCTTTTTATCGCAAGGAAGTGAAACGGAAAAAAAGAAGTGCCCGATTTCCTGAGGCCATAATAGAGAATGTGGCGGAGAAAGAAAAAGGGGAGGAGCTGGAGGCAAACCTTCAGATACTAAATCAGTTTATCGCCCAGCTACAACCTTTAGACAAAGCTCTTATGGTCTTGTACTTGGAAAAAAGGTCACATGAAGAGATGGCCGATATCCTCGGTATTAGCAAAAGCAATGTAGCTACCAAGATCAGCAGAATAAAAACACAATTAAAGAAACAATTTGAACAGATAAACCGATAAGTGATGGAACTACAGGAACTAGTAGGAATGTGGAATGAACAGGACCAGAAATTAGAAGGCAACATACAGTTGAATCGTCAGTTACTAAAAAAGGTAAGTCTGGATAAAGTAAAGTCGCTACTATCTGAGTTTACCCTCGAAAGTATTCTCGAGGCAGCTTTGAATGCTTTCTTTTTTTGGATCATCCTTCAGTTTGTTTGGGCTCAATGGCCGGTGATCAAGTTTGTAGTACCCGGTATAATATTGCTAGTAACTACTTTCCTATCCTTTTTGGGAAATATGTATGAGTTAGTAAGTCTGGCCAGTATTGGCTATGAGTCTTCAGTTGTGGAAGCGCAAAAGAAGATCGAACGACTGAGGTTCTATCAGCGCATAGATCGCAATTCCCTGTATGTTATTATTCCCCTCTTTTCGCTTTTCTTTCCAATCTGGTTTGCCTGGGCTTTTCTGGGCCTGGACCTTTTCGATATTTTGGGTATTGGGTGGGTCTACCATTTTATTGGCAGCTTAGGAATAGCTGCGATCATCGTTTGGTTCCTGAAGAGGTTTCCCGATAGAAAAATGGCTAAAGCGATCAAGTTTTTGGAGGAGATTAAGAAGTTTGAGGAAGGGAATTAAATATGCGACTTTTTATAACCACCAAGACATTAAGGCACCAAGTTTGGGTTAGTAATAACCATTTGCCAAACTCCTGATTCCTTGATTGATTACAGGAACATTAAAATTGATTTTTCTTTATACTCTGAGAAGCAGCGTCGACCACCTACCTGATATGGTTGGGCCGTTCTTGGTTATCCATGAACTTTAAAAAGTTTAAGATACTCGTTGTGTCTTCGGGCCTTGTGGTATGTCGTTTTTTAACCACTAAGATACTAAGGCACTATGTGGCACTGAGCTAATGAGGCAGCTTATCCCTCAAAGCACCATATGCAAGGGTTCCCAGGAATGCGCTGGCGATCACTACAAGTATTACGGTAAAGCCACTTCCCAATAAGATATACATAGGCCCCGGGCAGGCGCCCACCATGGCCCAACCCAGACCAAAAATAGTGCCGCCAATTATATAACGTGCTATGCTTCTGGCCTTAGGGGTAAACTGTATCTCCGACCCATACATAGATTTTAAGTGGGAACGCTTGATCAGAGCCACAATTATAGCTCCAAGTATTACAGCTGATCCGATGATTCCATACATATGGAAAGCCTCGAAGCGAAACATTTCGTAAATGCGGTACCAAGACACAACTTCGGCTTTGGCTAAAGTGATGCCGAATATGGCGCCTATGGTTAGAAATTTTATATACTTCATTGCGTTATAAACTCAATATTTGAGGTAGAATAAAAAAGGTCATTAGTAGGCCTCCGATAAAGAAACCTATCACAGCGATCAACGAAGGCACTTGTAAATTGCTCAAGCCGCTAATGGCATGGCCGGAGGTACATCCGCCGGCATATCTTGCACCGAAACCAACTAGAAAACCGCCTGCAATCAAAATGATGGCTCCTTTTACACTAAAGAGCCCGGACCAACTAAAGATATCGGCTGGCAGGTATTCAGCTCCAGGATCGGATACCCCTAAACCTTCAAGAGCTGCCACAGTATTTGCAGATAGCTGAATGGGTTCCGGATTGGACAACCATTGGGTGGCAATAAATCCACCGAGCACGGCACCTGCAACGAAGACCAAATTCCAGATCTGATTCTTCCAATCAAATTTAAAGAAAGAGATATTGTTGCCCGCTCCAGCCATAGCGCAAGCGGTGCGCAAAGTAGAGGAAACGCCAAAGTTTCTTCCAAAGTACAGTAGCAGGAACATGGTTAAACTGATCAGTGGTCCGGCCACATACCAAGGCCATGGCTGACTTATAAATTCTAACATATTAATGAAAACTTACGATTATACATAATTGCCTATACCTCCATATGTACAGGAAAATTCACTACCGCTTCACTGAGATCATAAACTGCAGCCTCGGGTAAAGCTGCTTGTAGAATACTTGAACCCGCAGCGGACCGGTAACCACCTGCACAATGCACCACAACCGGCTTTCCGCTAGGTACTTCTTGAGCTCTCTCCATTAGTTCTGGTAGTGGAATATTAATAGCATCTTCGAAGATACTTCCAGTCTTAACCTCAGAGGCATTCCTAATATCAACCACTAGGTAGTTTTCGGGATTAGTTTTAAAGTCTTCCAGGCTCAAGATGTGACTGCTTTGTTCGTAGCTGTCTGCACCTATCTGTGCGCCTTTAATGTTTTTCTCATAGCCAATTTTAGCTGCTTTGTGTATTATACTTTCCAGTTCTTCAGAGTTGCCCGCAATCAAATAAAATGGCTGCTCCGGATTTACCAAGGTGCCAAGCCAGGTCTCGAATTTCCCCCCTTCCATTATATTTAATGCGCCCGGTAAATGACCATTTTTGAATTGTTCCTGATTTCGTGTGTCTACGATCAAAATGCCTTTTTCGAGCGGAGCACCCTGATCGAGTTGTGTAACATTGCGTATGCTTTCAGCCATTGCATCAGCGCCTTGTCGATTCACTTCGACATCAAAAGGAAAATATTGAGGGACAAAAGGCTGGTCTTCTAGAAGCGCTTTAACAAAATCAGCTTCATTTTTAATCTGAAAGGCCCAGTTATCGGATTTTTGTGTACCCATAGTGCTAAAGGTCTCGTCACTCAAGTTCTTACCACAAAGTGATCCCGCACCATGAGCAGGATAAACC
>JBPCUG010000285.1:0-5573 GCA_051011275.1 Cyclobacteriaceae bacterium
TTGTGCAGGAGCGATTAGAGCGAGAATTTGATATGACAGTCATCACCACTGTGCCTTCCGTGCAATTTCATGCCATAAAAACGGATGGCAGTGTCCTTGAAGTAAATGCTCCATCTGAATTACCAGAAGGCAATATGATCTCACATGTAGAGGAACCGTTTATTCTAGCCCAGATCATAAGCAAATCGGAGTTCATTGGTGGCATTATTGCATTGTGTATGGACAAACGGGGTGCGATCAAAAATCAAGTATACCTCACCAGTGATAGGGTGGAATTAAGCTTCGAGCTGCCGTTGTCAGAGATAGTTTTTGATTTTTACGACAAGCTGAAGACCATCTCCCGTGGATACGCTTCACTTGATTACGAATTGATTGGGTTCAAACAATCCAATATGGTAAAGCTTGACATTATGTTGAATGGGGACAAGGTGGATGCGCTTTCAGCTATTGTTCACCGTGACAAAGCCTACGAATGGGGCAAACGTCTCTGCGAAAAGCTTCGCCAGCTGATCCCAAGACAGATGTTTGAAGTGGCGGTACAGGCGGCTATTGGCACCAAAATTATCGCTCGAGAGTCAGTGAAGGCAATGCGCAAGAACGTTTTGGCCAAGTGTTATGGCGGTGATATTACCAGGAAGCGAAAGCTATTGGAAAAACAGAAAAAAGGAAAAAAGCGCATGCGACAAGTGGGTAATGTTGAGATCCCACAGGAAGCCTTTATGGCAGTCTTGAAACTAGACTGATAGTTAATGTGCTAATGTGTTAATGTGCTAATGCGATAATTTGAGAACTAAGAACTAAGAACAGTGAACATATTAGACGGCAAGAAAACCTCCACTGAAATCAAAACCGAGATTGCTCAGGAGGTGGAAAAGATAAAAGCAGAGGGCGGCAAAACACCGCATTTGGCCGCCATATTAGTAGGCCATGACGGAGCTAGTGAAACTTATGTCAACAACAAAGTAAAGTCATGCGAGACTTGTGGTTTTAAATCAACTTTACTTCGTTTTGAAGATACGGTTTCGGAAGTGGAGCTGCTTGAAGCGGTAGAGCAGATCAATGCTGACAATGACATCGACGGACTGATCGTACAACTGCCCTTGCCTAAACATATTTCTGTTCAAAAAGTAACTGATCGGATCAAACCGGAAAAGGACGTGGATGGGTTTCACCCGGTGAATATTGGCCGGATGGTCTTAGGATTGCCTGCATATATTTCCGCTACCCCTTATGGTATAATGCAATTATTAGAACGATACAATATAGAAACCGAAGGCAAGCACTGTGTCGTGATCGGGCGCAGTGATATTGTGGGTACGCCCATGAGCATATTGCTCAGCCGCAAAAGTAATCCCGGTAATTGTACGGTTACCATGTGCCATAGTCGTACTAAAGATATTAAAGCCTTTACCCAGCAAGCGGACATAGTGATTGCTGCATTGGGTATCCCTGAGTTCTTGACCGGTGATATGGTAAAAGAAGGCGCAGTAGTAATTGATGTTGGCATTACTAGAGTAGAAGACAATACTAAGAAACGCGGCTATGCGTTAAAAGGGGACGTAAAATTTGATGAGGTAGCGCCTAAAAGTAGCTTCATTACCCCAGTACCTGGGGGAGTTGGACCCATGACGATTGCCTCTTTGTTATGGAATACGCTCCAATCATCAAAGGGGGTGATCTATGGAGAGAAAGCTTGGTCTTAATAAACAATGCATAAAGTTACAGAGCACGTAGGAACACAATTACCCCTTATGGAAGCATTTTACACTATCCAGGGGGAGGGGTTTCATTCTGGGAAAGCAGCTTATTTTATTCGACTGGGTGGGTGCGATGTTGGATGTCATTGGTGCGATGTAAAAGAGTCCTGGGACGTTTCAGCGTTCAAAGAAGAAAAAGTAGCTGATATAGTTACTCAAGCCAAGAACTTCCCGGCCAGAATAGCAGTGGTTACTGGTGGGGAACCTTTGATGCACCCCCTTGAACCTTTGTGTAAAGAGCTGCACAGAGAAGGGTTCCAAGCCCATTTAGAAACCTCTGGTGCCTACCAACTAACAGGTTCTTGGGATTGGATCTGTTTTTCTCCTAAAAAATTCAAGAAACCCTTGCCAGAGATCTACCAACGGGCCAATGAGTTGAAGATAGTCATCTACAACCAAAGTGATTTTCAATGGGCTGAATCTTTTGCCCCGCTTATGGGCAATCATTGCCAGCTATTCTTGCAACCAGAATGGAGTGTAGCTGAGAAAATGGTACCAACCTTGGTAGACTATGTAAAAAAATTTCCTCATTGGGGCATTTCTCTTCAGACACACAAATACATGAATGTGCCTTAGCAATTATTTGTGGTTTGGTATTTGTTTGCCATATATTATCTGAGATTTGAATATTATAGTTTACAAATGAAAAACTTTATTTATCCCATTCTTTTCCTGCTTTTGGTCACTTGCAACGTTCAAGCGCAAAAGACCGCGAACTATAGCACAAAGTCAAAAAAGGCGATCAAATTTTATAAACAATCAGAGGTTGCTCTGAAAGAGAGAAACTTCAAGGGTGGTATACAATTGTTGGAGCAGGCATTGCTAAAAGATCCCAGTTTTCTTGAAGCCCATTTGAAACTTGCTACAACGCACCTGTTGATGGGTTCTACTGGCCCAGCACAAACCCATTACGAAAAAGCGGTAAACGTAGCTCCCAATGACCCTGTGGTCATGGGCGCTTATTATTCTCTTGCAGAAAGTTATCATAAGGCTGGCAACTATGAAAAATCACTACGGTATGGGGAAAAATTTCTTTCTTTTAATCCGCCGCCAAGGTTGAAGAAAGATGCTGAAAAACTACTTCAAAATATTGCGGTTGCAAACAAATTGAGGCAAGAGCCTTTGCCCTTCGACCCCAAGCCGCTACCACGAACCATAAACGCTTATGAATTACAATATTTCCCGGTGCTCACCGCTGATCAAAGTACCTTGATCTTTACCAGAAGGCAAGGAAGAGATCCGCAGTTTGATGAGAATATGGTGATCAGTCATAAAGATGCTGAAGGCAACTGGACTGCCCCTGTCTCTTTGTCGGAGAATGTGAATACCAAGTTTAATGAAGGAACATCGACTATTTCTGCTAATGGACGTACATTGATCTTTACTTCTTGTTCCGGACGACAAAATTATGGTAGTTGCGATCTGTTTATAACCTATAAAATAGGAGAGGACTGGACTGAACCCGAAAATATGGGAAAAGGGGTGAATTCCAGAGGTTGGGAATCTCAACCCTCCTTATCGGCAGACGGGAGGGTGCTGTATTTCGTATCAGATAGGCCCGGTGGTTTAGGGCAAAGGGATATCTGGGTTAGCTATTGGCGAAATGGAGCTTGGGAAGGCCCCTATAATTTAGGCCCCTCAATCAATACACCAGCCGAGGAAGTCTCACCTTTTATCCATGTAAATGGCGAAACGCTATACTTCTCTTCGAAAGGGTACCCTGGACTGGGAGGTTATGATATTTATTTCAGTAACAAAAATGAAGGTGCTTGGTCTGTACCTCAGAATATAGGTTATCCTATAACTACCCATGACGATCAGGTGTCATTATTTATTAGTGCCGATGGACAAAAAGGATACTATTCTTATGAGCAGCGAAGTGGCACAAATTACCACAGTTTTTTATATGAATTTGAAGTACCTGAAGCAATTCAAGTAGCAAACAAAAGCAATTTCGTTAAGGGCAACATATATGATGTCCAAACCAAGTTGCCGTTAACCGCTCAAGTCGAGCTTTTCGATATCAATGCCGATACGCTTAAATCTGCTGTGGATTCTGATTCCTTGTCAGGTGAATACATGATGGTCCTTACCCAGGGATCGGAGTATGCTTTATATGTAAATAAACCGGGATACATATTTGAAAGTTTGTCTTTTGATTACAAAGAAAAAATGGATCTGGAGCCCATTACAATTGACATTTATCTAAAGCCTATAGAAAGAGGAGTAGCTGCTACATTGAAAAACCTATTTTTCGATGTAAATCGTTATGTTTTAAAAGACAAATCGAAAACCGAATTAGATAAGGTGATTAGGTTTCTTGAAGCCAACCCAAAGCTTAGAATGGAAATCTCCGGACATACGGACAATTCTGGTACTCGAGCCCATAATCAGACACTTTCTACAAATCGGGCCAAGTCAGTTTTTGACTATTTGATCGATGCCGGGATTGACTCTCGCCGCCTAAGGTATAAAGGTTATGGTTCCACACTTCCAATCGCGGCCAATGACACTCCAGAAAACAAACAACTCAACCGCCGTATCGAATTTCGGGTGATCTAAGAGAAGCTCTCTGTACCCATTTATCACCAATTTTTCGCGCTCATCCAACCAATCGGTACCCCATAATACGGTATTTATGCCCTCAAACAGGCTAAAAGTCCCTACTTCTACGCTAACACAACCCGAACAATTGTTAGCTTAGTCGCCACTAATTTATTTTTCATTTTAAAATTTTCTATATGAAGAAGACGCTACTAATTTGCTTCTCTTTGATGCTAACCTTCTCAACCGGGTTATGGGCTCAAGGTAGAACTGTTACAGGTCAAGTGCTCTCCGGCGATGACGAAGAAAGCTTGCCTGGTGTAAATGTGGTGATTAAAGGCACCAGCACTGGTACTGTCACGGATGTGGACGGTAATTTTAGATTAGAGGTTCCGTCGAACGAATCTGTATTACAAATCTCATCAATTGGATTTGCACCGCAAGAGATTGTGGTTGGAAGTCAATCGGTGATCAATGTGACCTTGATGGCGGATGTCACTTTGCTTGGCGAAGTGGTGATCACAGGATTAGGTGGGGATATTGACAAACGAAGATTGGCCACCACGGTAAATCAAGTTTCCGCTGAGGACCTGAAAACCACGCCAATTGTGAGGATCGATCAATTATTGCAATCGAAGCTGCCCAACACTCAAATCCTACAAAGTACTGGTGCTCCTGGAGGAACTAGTATTATTAGAGGACGGGGTATAAATTCTGCGCTGTTGGGTCAGCAGCCCGTGGTTTACATAGATGGTGTTCGAGTTGACAACCTAAATACTGCACCCGGCCTAAGTGTGGCCACCGGAGGTGCTCAAAGTAGTGCGCTCGCTGATATCCCGGTTGATCAAATATCGGATGTAACTTTCTTAAAAGGAGGAGCTGCAACAACACTTTACGGTTCGGATGCGGCAAATGGTGTCTTATTGATCACTACCAACAAAGGTAAAGCGGGCAAAGCTCAGGTAACTTTTGAGGCACAACTGGGAGCTATCGATGGGACTGGAGACTATTTTGTATTTGACGAGGTGAAAGAGTTAGGTTTCAGAACAGGATTTCTTGGCAGTTATCGAGTAGGTGTTACCGGAGGAAGTGATAAGGTTACCTACAATTTCTTTAGCCGATTTCGTGAAGATAATTCCTTTCAGCCAGGACAAGGTGAAAACCGCTATTCCATTGGAGGAGGTTACAATGCTTCTATAAGTGATAGAGTTAACTATCAGGGTTCTTTCTCTTACAACAGCAACAATTTTACTCGTTTGCCCAATGCCAACA
>JBPCUG010000286.1:0-4585 GCA_051011275.1 Cyclobacteriaceae bacterium
CTCCTATCTTGCTGACTACTGCAACTACCGTAGTGGGGTTGTTGCCCCTGACTTTGTCGCAAACACAATTGTGGTCTCCTTTAGGCTGGACTATTATCGGAGGTCTGCTTTCTTCTACCTTCCTGACATTGTTGGTGGTTCCGGCACTGTTTAAGTGGATGGTGAGGTAGTGGTTGGGCAACCATAGATCTATTTAAATATAATTTTTTAAGTGCTTATTTTACCATAAATTGAAGTTAGAGATCACAATCAATTTTTCATGTTAACTTTTAAAAATAGAACCCGAAGAGCTTTTATCAAGACTGGCATTGGAGCATTTCTTTTGGCCACAATAGTTCCTATAAAGGCTTGGGGATCAAATAAGAATCCTTATTTGCTGAAAGTATTTAATGATGAAAATATAGTACAAACGATTGGCCGAAAATATTTGCAACAATTCCCAAATGAAAAGGCGCAACTAGAACAACTATTAGCTGGAATCAATGATATGAATAGGCAGTCAGCCAAAGAATTTCAAAGTGCTCGGTGTGTAACCGTCGATGGTTGGGTTTTATCAAAAAGCGAAGCCAGAGAATGCGCTTGGTACTACCTGAAAAATTTCTCTCATGCATATTGATACTTCCGAGTTAGAGAATTTCTCAACCATTGAAGGGGATCTTTGCGTTATTGGAGCAGGAGCAGCCGGCATTAGTATGGCGTTGGATTGGATCGGCACCGGGAAAAGTGTCATACTGCTCGAGGCTGGAGGTTTTGATTACGAACCTGAAATACAGGAATTATATCAGGGCGAAAATATTGGTCAGCGGTATTATAGTCTAACTGCTGCACGGCTGCGCTTTTTTGGTGGTACTACCAACCACTGGGGCGGTTATTGCGCTCCCTTAGATCCTATTGATTTTACCAATAGAGCTTGGGTTCCGCATTCTGGCTGGCCTATCACTTTTGAAGATCTTAAACCCTATTACCCTAAAGCCCAAGAGCTGGTTGAAATCCCACCGCATCCCTGGGACTTGGAGTATTGGCTAAAAAAAGATCCAGAATTACAGGCATTGCCATTGGATGATAAAGTGATGCAAACCAAGATCTTTCAATTCAGTCCGCCAACGAAGTTTGGTAAGGTATACCGCAAGGCTATCGTTGAATCAAAAAATGTTACGCTCTATACTCATGCTAACCTAACCGATATCCAAATAAATCCATCAGAGAGTGCAGTCCGCTCATGTATTATCAAATCACAGCATGGTCATACGCACACGGTAAAAGCCAAGCATTTTGTACTAGCCATGGGCGCCATTGAAAACGCCAGAATGTTAATGGCCAGCAGTACACAAGCACCAAACGGTCTAGGTAATGACTATGATCAAGTAGGACGCTATTTTATGGAGCATCCTGAAATACAAACAGGGCAACTTTTACTGCCAGCTCCGGGACCCATGAAATTATATACATTAGAGTTCCTCAAATCTCACATGTATGGCGAGCTTACACTATCTCAAGAGACCCAACAAAAAGAAAAAGTACTCAACGGTACCTTGTTCATGCACCCAACCCCGCTATCCCGTAAAAAGGCTTGGATTGACATCTATCCTAAAGACGGTGAAGGATCATTAGCTCTGATGGGCGATGCAGTACGAAATAGCAAGACTGAAAACAAACCGGATATTAATCTCTCCAAGTACCGCCAATTTCAAATACAAACACGCATGGAGCAGGCCCCGAACCCAGCTTCCCGAGTCACCTTAGCAAATGAAAAAGACCAATTGGGAGTTCCAAAAGTGCTATTGAACTGGCAACTAACCGATTTGGATAAATACACTAACAAAATAATGCATCAATTGTTAGCCATGGAAGTTGGCAAAGCAGGAGTAGGTCGTTTGCAAATTCCAGAGTGGATTACAGATAATGAGGCTCCCTGGCCTTCTACGTTAGGGGGCGGTTGGCATCATATGGGTACTACCAGGATGCATGATGATCCGAAACAGGGAGTAACTGATGCCAATGGTAAAGTGCATGGGTTAGAAAATCTGCATTGCGCCGGATCGAGCTGCTTTACCACAGGAGGTGCAGCAAACCCTACCTTAACATTGATAGCATTGACTCTCAGGTTAAGCGAACATTTGAAAACTTTAACCGATTAGGCTTCTACTTTACCAGTTAGTCATTTCCCTGACAATTTTTTCATATCCTCATTGCCGGTTTGACGTATATCCAATAAGATAAAACCAAACTTTTCATGCACGATTTCACAGTTCAAGAAACGATAAATGCTCCGGTCACTCATGTCTGGAAAGCATTAGCCGATATTGGAAACATTTACCAATGGAACCCGGGAGTAAAGAAATCCCATACCACCAATGACACCAATGGTCTAGGGGGCAGCCGCCACTGTAACCTCGGTGGAAAGAATTACCTGGAAGAAGATGTCGTAAAATGGGAAGAAAACAGATATCTAAGCATGCGCATCACTGAAACCAACCTGCCTTTTAAAACCGCTGATATCAATTTCACTTTAGAAGAAAAAGACGATGGAACAAATGTTTCCATAAATCCGGTCTACGAGCTGAAGTTTGGTCCGGTGGGCAGATTCATGAACCTTGTCTATGTACGAGGCTTCTACGAGAAAGGAATGAAGAGTCTACTTGCCGGTTTAAAAAAGCATGTAGAAAGTCAAACTTAGCCCAGTACGCTTTCCACCTCTTTCTTATTCCTGCCCATGTCGATTTGACAAATTGCTGATAAACTAATAGTACCACAAACCAATAAAAACCAGCTAGTTAATCCGTCATTAGTAAGGTCCTTCCGTGGGTGTTTGAGCTTATGCGGCGGTTCTCTTACACCTCAGTTTTCAGAAATAATTTGTATCTTTGAAGGATTTTGGAGAAAGAAACTTTTTTGACTGCCCCTAAGTACATTCATTTTTTGTTTCCTGGACACGGATCCGAGCGGGTTGATATGATGCGCCAGATGTATGAGGAGGTAGAAATCTTCAGAGACGAAGTTGACACTTGTTTAAATTTAGTGGACCAGAATCTGGACTTTGACCTACGCGGTATACTTTTTCCTGAACCTGGTAAAGAGGAGTTTGCCCAACAACATATACATCAAACAGAAACTGCCCAGCCAGCATTATTTGTTGTTGAATATGGATTGGCCAAAGTACTAACTCATCTTGGCATTGCACCCTTTAGCATGTTGGGGCACAGCGTAAGTGAATACGTAGCGGCCTGTCTTGCTGAGGTGTTTTCCTTAAAAACGGCAATTGAAATTGTTGTCAAAAGAGGTCAATTGGTGCAGAAAATGCCAGAGGGCTCTATGTTAGCAATTGCGTTACCAGAATCAGAAGTTATCCCTCACCTCACTTCACGCATTGCTTTAGGATCCACTATTGGCGAGAATCAATGTGTAGTATCAGGATTTCCAGATTCTATCGAAGCCTTAAATCAGCACTTAAACGCTCAAGGTGTGATTTGTAAGCAGGTAAGAGTCACTAGAGCATTTCATTCCATGATGCTGGATCCTATTTTGGAAGAATTTCGGGACTTCGTTGCGCAAAAGCCCATAAAGGCGCCTAAAAAGAAGTACATCTCCGGGGTGACCGGACAATGGATTGATGCTAATGATGTACAAACCGCGCAGTACTGGGTGGATCAACTAAGAAACCCGGTGCGCTTCTATGAAGGAATCACTGAGCTCTCCAAGGTGGAAGATTCCCTATTTTTAGAGGTAGGTAAAGGAGGTATGCTGACTTCAATGGTAAAAGCCCATCCACTTATCTCGGAAGAAAGTCAATGTTTTTTAACATGCCCCCCTACTTACATGGAGACCGAAGATGTCCCTTTCTTCTGGCAAACTCTTGATAGCCTGTCTTCATTGGGGTTTGTGGTAGACAAGACCCCTTTAAAACTCGAAGGTCGTGCAGGCATTTCTCTTGAAAAAGTCAAACCAAGCAGTTTTAAAAAATCCCAGAGCAGTGAATCTGTAGTGTCCGCGCAAAGTATATAACAGCAGGTCCACAAGCATTTCTGCCATGTATTGGGCATCGAAGAGATAGCCCGTCAACAAAATTTTCTGGAAAGTGGTGGCAATTCCTTAATGGGAATGCAGGTAATATCGCTTATAAGAAAAAGTCTAGAGTGTAATATTTCAATAGGGGAGTTTCTAACTAATCCTACCGTGGAGGGGGTTACAGCTTACATAGAAAAAAATCAAGGAGTTACAAAGATCGACAGGGTAAAACGCATTCGACGAGGTCAAGATAATGTTGCTAGTGTCGTAGAATCAATAGGTTCACAGGAAGAGAATTCTAGGGCAAAGAAAAAGAAAAAACACCTTATGGAGTTTAGCTTGATTTTCTTTTCTGGTGATGAAAACAATTTTCCTAACGACCGTTATAAATTGGTTATGCAGGGTGCGCAATTTGCAGATAAAAATGACTTTGACGCAGTTTGGATTCCTGAGCGACATTTCAACAAATTTGGAGGGTTGTACCCAAACCCATCAGTATTGGCAGCGGCAATTGTATCCTCAACCAAAAATGTGCATGTGCGTGGTGGCAGCGTGGTAGCACCTTTGCATCATCCAGTCC
>JBPCUG010000287.1:0-3359 GCA_051011275.1 Cyclobacteriaceae bacterium
AGGAACCTCCCAAATGATTAACCAAGATTGGATACTTTTGTAAAAATGTTAAAAACATGTCCAAATCAATTGCATTAGTCTTATCAAGCGGTGGCGCCCGGGGGGTGGCACAAATAGGAGTAATCGAGGAGCTTGAGAATCGTGGAATTAAGATAAATGCAATTGCTGGCTCTTCTATGGGAGCTTTGATTGGAGGTCTTTATGCCGCTGGAAAGCTTCCTATCTATAAGGAATGGGTCTGCCGGATGACGAGAATGGATGTGTTTGATCTGGTAGACTTCACCTTTAGCACACAGGGATTCATCCGGGGGGATCGGGTTTTTAAAGAAATGAAAAAGCTAATCGATGATTGTAATATCGAAGATCTGGATATCCCATTTGCTGCAGTAGCTTCCAATCTTAAAAACCATCAGGAAATTGTCTTCACTAAAGGAAGCCTTTATAGGGCATTGCGGGCCTCCATGGCGATTCCACCATAATAACCCCCTCTTATGAAACCGGAGAGGAACTGGTAGATGGAGGGGTTTTGAATCCAATACCTGTAGACTTAGTAAAACGAAACCCCGGGGACCAGCTTGTAGTCGTAAATGTGAACGCGATGATCCCTTATGAGAAAATGGATTTGGGAATTGTTGAAAACGAACAATCAAACAGTATTTATAGAAGCAAGTTAGAAGCTTTAAAGGGCCGGTGGATGAGTATTCTTCCAAATCAGCAATCATCCCCTAAGAAGCTTGGGTTTTTTGATCTAATGAATAAGTCGTATGATTTGATGCAAGACAAGCTTACCTCAATTATGATCCAAAACTACCAACCGGATCTTACTATAAACATTTCGAATCAATCAGCAGGAACCTTCGAATACTATAAGGCTAAAGAGTTGATTGAGGTTGGCCGTCGGGCTTGCGAAGAAGCTCTTTCTCAACTACCATGAAAGTCAATGAACTCAACCGGGTACTGGGTAATGTCGACCTGTTCTTATTGGACCAAATCCTAAAAGGTACCTTTGATCAGCAGATGAAAATTCTGGATGCAGGTTGTGGTGAGGGGCGTAACCTAAACTATTTCTTTAGTCACAACTATTCGATTTATGGCATAGATAGGAATCCGGCTGCTATTAGAATGTTGCACTTTGTCTTGCGGTCTGCTTATCCGGATATTGATATCGATCAATTCTCAGTTGGCGTAGTGGAATCTATGCCCTACAAGAATGAAGATTTCGATGCCATTCTCTGCCAGGCAGTTTTGCATTTCGCTCAAGACCACGATCATTTTATGGCTATGTTTTCGGAATTGCATCGCTGTCTTAAACCAAATGGATTAATGCTGATCAGTTGCGGATATAGGGCATTAGGAATGAGAGGAAATAGGAATTCTGAATTTTCCTTTCAGCTGGATGACGCAACCATTAAGCAGCTTGAGAGATTTTTCAAATTACAAAAGAGCACACCGGCAAAATGGACTGCTTGGGAAAACGGTCCATCATTAATTGAATTAGTATTCAAAAAACTGTGATTATCTGATTTGTAATATTGAGGCTTTATCCTTACTTTTTTAAAAAAATCTCGCCATGGAACAGACTTTAGATGCCCCCACCCATTCATCGAACCAGGATATTTATGCCGGGTTTTGGCTGCGGGTAGTAGCCAATATTATTGACAGTTTCATAGTAGGAGCGGCACTGAGTGTTGTCCTTGTCCCTTTTGGAATTGCTCTAGGTCTCAATGAGGAATCATTGAATAATATGAGTGATGAAACAGCTGTAGTAGCTGCGTTTGGCATGTTTGGATTGATTTTCTTGTTAGGTACCGTTGGTGTTTGGCTTTATTTCGGCCTAATGGAATCAGGTAAGCATCAAGCCACCCTGGGTAAAATGGCTTTAGGCATTAAAGTGACTGACACCAAAGGAGCACCGATTACTTTTTGGCGTGCCATAGGTCGGAATGTTGCAAAGATACTTTCCAGTATTATGTATATCGGTTATATAATGGTGGCCTTTACCGATAAAAAGCAAGGGCTTCACGATATGATCGCAGAATGTTTGGTGGTTAAGAAAGATGTTCAAATGGAGTCCATTTAGTTTACCAGCTTCCTCCTGCACCTCCACCACCAAAGCTACCACCCCCAAATCCGCCGAATCCACCTCCTGATCCGCCGCCAAAGGTTCCGCTACCCCCGCTAAAATCTGTCCAACCACCACTACCCCGGTAAGGTCCCATTAAAGTGCGGGAATCAATGGCCCGGCGGCCACCCCCACGATTGTTCCTTGAAATAAGGATCACCACCAATATAAAAAAGAGCATGAGCAAAAGAAAAGGCCAAAGGGGGAGACCATCTGAGTCTAGTTGCTCTGGAGAAAATTGGCCGCTCGTTAATCCGATCAATATATTAGTGGCTTCATCCAGTCCTTTGTAATATTGCTCTTGTCTAAAATTAGGTTTTAGGGTGCCCTCCACGATGCGTTTTGCTATCGCGTCAGGCACGTATGCTTCCACTCCATAACCCGTAGCGATAAACATTTTGCGATCCTCTAACACCACCAGGATCAGGATACCATTGTCAAACCCTTCTTGCCCAATGCCCCAGGCTTCCCCTAAACCAAAGCTGTAATCCGCGATAGAATAAGGGCCGATGGTTTTTACGGTCACGATTGCAATCTGCGTTGAGCTGGAATCATCAAACTGTACCAGCTTGTCTTCCAGTCGCGTCGCGTCCTCAGTACTTAATAGACCAGCAAGGTCAGTAACTAACTTAGGTGGATCTCCTTTTGAAGGGAAATCCTGGGCCCCAGTGGGCAACCAAACAGCAAAAACCAGAAAGATCGGGCAAATCCTAATCACCTTTCGAAACTTCATTTGGCAGCTCATTTTGGTCGTCAGGGCGGTATGGAAAATATTCCTGTAGACGTTCCCCAATCAAACTAATGGCCTTACAAATACCTTCTGTAAACTGGCCTTGCTTAAAATGTTGACTAAGCAGATCTTTTTCCCGTTCCCAGAAATCATCTTCAACCCTAGTATTAATTCCGGCATCTCCGATAATGGCAAACATTTGATCCTGATAGGCAATATATATTAGCACACCATTCCGATCCTTGGTTTGATGCATATGCAAGTTGGCAAATACCTCCACGGCCCGATCCAAAACCGGTTCGTTACAGTGTCTTTCCAGGTGCACTCTTATTTCTCCAGAGGTGGTACGCTCCGCATCGGCAATCGTCTGTACGATTCGCGGTTCATCAAGGCGATCGTGGAAACTAGTCAAAGTTTACTTCCGGAGCCTGATCAGCCCCTTCAATTGATTCAAAATAGGATTTCTCTTCAAAATCAAACCAACCGGCGTAAATTACGGCGGGAAAT
>JBPCUG010000288.1:0-5839 GCA_051011275.1 Cyclobacteriaceae bacterium
CCGGAGAGGAAATCAGGCTTGATAGTCTAGTAAGCTTAAACGGAACAAACCGGACAGACTTTAATGGACCCGAGAAATAGTATGAGGTATTTTATCATTTTGCTGCTTCTATTTTTCCCGGTATTAATTGTGGCCCAAGCACCTGATTATCTGAAGATTACCTATATAGGAAACATGGGTGTGCTGCTTGAATCCGGTGATCAAAAAGTGCTAATTGACGGGTTACATACTTTTTATAAAAAGGCCTACCAGCCTCCACCAGATACCCTAGTGGATCAACTTATTATCGGAGACGTAGGTCTGGTTTTAAATACGCATGTACATGGCGATCATTTCAGCCCGACTCTTACGCGACTTTATCTTGAACAGAATCCAAAGGGATTTTTTGTCGGTTCCGTTCAGGCAAGGGATTCTATATTAACCCAAACAGACAAAGCGATCGATCGTATTCTAGCTCCCCAACCGGAAGGAAGGGTAGGCACTATTGTAGAAGTACCCGATTATGAAGTCACGGCCTATGCTATTACCCACTCCAATCCGCGCAGACATCGAGTGATTCAGAACATAGGTTACGTGATTGAAATAAATAACAAAAAGATCCTGCACATTGGTGATGCAGATATCAACCCCAGGATGTTTCATGAAATTGATTTCTATTCCCAAAATATCGATGTAGCTATTTTGCCCGATTGGTTTTTATATGGAGACTACGGCCCGGAGATCGTAGAAAAGTTCATAGGCCCAAAGGACGTAATAGCAACTCATATATCTCCTGGTGATGAACTAGGAGTTGGCCCTAAAATTCTGAAAGTGTTTCCCGATACTATTTTGTTCTCAAAGGTCGGACAGACGGTAACTTTTTAATAAAGCCTTATGTCTTTCTACTCTATACTAGATACTAGAATTCCAGTATTCCTACAATTTCCTCCTCTAGGAACTTCCCTCCTGGCGCTCTTCCGGTATAATCGAAATTGAGCCAGATCACGCCGCTGGCATCTACATGGTAGTAGATACTTTTACCCTTGGACTCCTCGGTAAAGAGTTTGTGCCGGATCAAGTAGATAGCATTGTCCAGATCTTTTTTTCGACCAACTTTAAGCTCCGGATAGATGTGCCCAGTAGTACGCACCAGTCTGACCTCTGCCCCGATATACTTTAGGCTGGCGGCCATTAAAATAGCGTGGTCATCGCAGTCCCCATTAAACCTGTTGTCCACCTTCTGCTGATTGATGGTTTCAATAGCAGTTGCAAAGTACTCTTCACCGGCTGGATCGGAAACATAGACCCAGTTGTTATTGATCTCCTTAAAAATGGAAAAGCTTTGAATCAACTGACGATCGTTCCTCTTCATGAAATCCTGGAAATGTTTAGTACCAATCTTTACTGCATAGTTGCGCACTTCAGCATCTTTGAGGTTTACCGCTTCAGCTACTTTGTAGGCATCGGTAAAGGGTTCGTAATCTTCCGCCATCAAAGGTACTGCCACAGGATTATTTTGCAGGTTATAAAGCGTAACCACGTAATCCTGAAAAATATTTTGAAAGGAATAAGATCCGCTGGCACTAGTTAACAAAATGGTAAACAGTCCTACCAATAGAATAGCAAAGACTAGGTGTTTTAAGCGCACAACCACATAAATGGCCACCGCCACTACTACAATAGAAAAAAGTAAATGCTCAAGGTGAATGCCTTCTCCAAATGGCAGTTCGATAGCCGGTAGGTGAGGGCTGAGCCAGAAAAACAGCGGTAACGCCACGATCACTGCCACCAGATACAAGATTATATTAGCTGGCACTGATGAGATAAGCGTACTGATGCGCTTACGTAACTCTCTAAGTATAGTCAATAATGGTTTTATGCGTCAGAACTTTAGACCATAACAATATTATTGATTAATTATTTCAAAAACCAAACCAACTTTTACCAATGTAGATGGCATTAGATTTGTTGCTCGTGGAGTTTTAATTTTCCGAGAAGGCTTTTTACTTTCTGCTTTTTCAGGTATTGTTTCAAATCTTCCGTTCTCTCATAGGTCCAGTCCATCACATCGGTGCATTCCGGATATTGAAAAAGCAATTGATCTTTGGCGTAACGGATGGTAATGCCCTCAAACCAACCGGTATGGAGCTCCCCGTTCAATTTGAAGGAGAAGTAAAATCTGTGGATCTTTGGTTTATCCTCGGAAGCTTCGTCCATTGAGTAAGTAAAAAGTGACCATAGCTCGAACCCGTGGTTAATTTAGGGGAAATCACAAAGGTTACCAAAAAGATCTAATAGAATATTTGATTAATTATACTTAGGCCTAGAACTTGTCAACAAAAAAGACCGGATAGCTCTGTGCCAACCGGTCTTTCAATAAAAGAATATTTCTTTTTAGCTGCCCGATGCCGCTACTTGAAAATTAAATGTAAGATACTCCCAAGCGAAACTTACGGTTCCATCATCTCCAATGGTAAAAGCCAAATTCTCTGTCAATTCCTCCACCATCTTTGGAGTAACTGTGATCCGGAGTGCATCCTCTGCTTCGTTGTATTCATACGCCCCCCATTGGTTGGCTACTTTATTGAATATTACAGTCCAGGCTCCCTCCGCGGGAATGGTAAAAAGAGCGTACTTACCTTTTGGTAGTTTTTCTCCATTTATTGTTGCGTCGGCACTTACTTCAATAGTTGTTGCTTCGTTGGCTCCAGTGCGCCATACCTTATCATAAGGCTCCAATCCACCCCAAATCTTACGACCCTTTACAGCAGGAGAGCTATAGTCAACAGTTACGGTTAGGCCGCTAACATCTTTACTTATATTTACCGGTGGGCTAGGCCGTTTTGATTTGTCTTGACCACAAGCTGTATAAATACCAAAACTGGCCACTAATACAGTTGCTAAAAGTAGTTGCGAGAATCTTTTCATTTCCATGTTTTTGAGTTTGGTAAACAGTAATACTTTCACGGGAGCTTTCCTCCCAGGGTTACAAATCTAGTCAGTATTTTTTGTGGATTCCTAATTCTTTTAGTAACTTTGTATTTCAAAGTACTTTTCAATATGGACCAAGAAGTCGAATACCTAAAAGATATAACGCAAATTAAGGACATGATGCAGCGGTCTTCCCGTTTCATCTCTCTCAGTGGTCTTTCAGGGGTTATGGCTGGCATTTATGCCTTAGCCGGAGCCTATTGGGCATATCAGTTGCTTGATGGAACGGATGTGAGATTTACCTCTGACCACATTCGCTTAGCTCTTGGTAGTCAATTCTGGACCTTATTGGTCATCGCGTTGTCAGTATTATTGCTCACTATTGTGACCGGTGTTTGGCTAACCACCAAACGCGCCAAAAAGCAGGGACTAAAAGTATGGGATGACACAGCCCGCAGATTGGTAGTTAACCTAGCTATTCCCTTGGTCTCCGGTGGCATCTTTTGTTTGATCCTACTAAAATGGAATTTTGTTGGTGTCATTGCACCAGTGATGTTGATCTTCTACGGCCTTGGTTTAGTTAATGCCAGCAAATATACTTTGACTGATATCAGGTATTTGGGTCTGTGTGAAATTGTGTTGGGTTTAATAGCAGCATGGTATATGGGCTACGGCTTGCTTTTTTGGGCTATTGGATTTGGTGTGTTGCATATTATATATGGTAGTCTGATGTACTTTAAATATGAGCGGTGAAGGATTTACTAAACAATTTTCACAAAGCCTTCGAGAGCAAAGTGCGTTTGGGGATTATGAGTGCGCTGATGGTGAATCATAGCCTTGACTTCAATTCGCTGAAGACGTTATTGGAGGTTACGGACGGTAACTTGGCCAGCCACCTGAAAGCTTTGGAAAAAGTGGAATTTATCAAAGTGGAAAAACAATTTATAGGTAGAAAACCAAACACCAAATATGTGGCTACTACAATCGGGAGAGGCGCTTTTAATGATCATTTAAATGCACTGGAACGCTTATTAGAAGCCAGAAACAAGAAACCTTAAATTTTTTTATCCGTTAACTTTGAACTACAAAGTACTTTTAAACAATAGAAATGAAAAAAATTGATTATCTGATCTTAGCTACGGTAGGAGCGTACAGCTACCTATTTTATCAGCAATCCCCGGGGATCAATCATCTGATCTTTACTGTAATCTTGTTGCTAGTACTTTTGATCACAGAGAGTCGCCGAGTGCGCGCCCTACCTTGGCTTACGGTGGCTCTGGGAGCTTTGGCTTCCGGTTTCAATATTACTTTGCAACATACCAACCTGGCCTTGGCAGCTAATATTATTTCATTAGTTGCCTTGGCAGGTTTGAGTTTTCAACCAAAGTCCTCTTTGCTGATCGCCGGAATAAATGGCCTATATTCCTTTGGTGTATCGCTAGCTCAGAATTGGTATTATAGACTTGCATTACCTTCTTCAGGAAAGCACCGCACCCGTTTTAGATGGCGTCCTTTGGTTTCGGTGGTCATCCCCATTTTGGTAACCATGCTTTTTCTGTGGTTATATCGCATGTCAAGTCCGGTCTTCGAAAATCTAGTTAGTAAGATCAGCTTCCAGTTTATCTCTTGGGACTGGATCGGATTTACTGCTGTTGGCTGGGTGGTTATCTTTGGCTTTATTCAGCAAAAAGGCCTTTCGACATTGGTTACTGCAGATCAGCAAGCATCTGACGGGTTGATGCGAAAGCGAAACAAGGTTAAAAGATCCAAGCCAAACTTGTCACTCAAATATGAATTCAAGACCGGTTTGTTACTGCTTTTATTATTGAACCTGCTCCTCTTTGCCTTTAATAGCATAGACGCTATCTCATTGTTCACCAAGCGATTGCCAGCGCATCTCACTTATTCCCAATACGTCCATCAAGGCATCATTACTTTGATCGTGTCAATTGTTCTTGCCGTGATTATTATTCTCTACTTCTTTAGAGGCAACCTAAATTTCTTCTCTGGAAATCGCCGGCTGCTGTGGCTTGCCTACTTTTGGATCTTGCAGAACCTGCTGCTAGTTTATACTACAGCTTATAAGAACTTTCTTTATATCTCCGAATATGGATTGACCCACAAACGTATTGGAGTGTATGTTTATTTGTCGCTTACTTTTTTTGGTTTGCTTACTACTTTCATCAAGGTGTTTGCCACCAAAAGCAATTGGTTTCTCTTTCGTAAAAATGCCTGGCTGTTTTACCTGGCCATGATCGTCTGCACCTTTTTCAATTGGGATCGGATCATTACTGAGTATAACCTCTCTAAGTCCAAGCGAACTGATATAGATTATTTGATAGGGTTGTCAACCTCAAATTTGTTGCACTTACATAAGCTGTCTGTGGAGCATCCCGAGAAATTAACTTATACCCAGCAACATGCCATCAATTATGAGCTGGATCAATTCAAGCTTAAAACTCTCAACCGAAATTGGCAATCTTGGAATTACAGGGAGCATCAGTTACGAGATAGCTTATTTACTCAATCAGAAAATAAAATAATCCAATGACAAAGAAATCCGAACTCCAGCGTTTTGGTAAAAGTACGGCCAATGCCCTTAATGGTCTCAGCCAGGCAGTGAAAACAGAACTGCATGTCCGCTACCATTTGTTAGCCGCCATTGTGGTAATAGTCCTTGGCATTATTACCCCGATCACCCGCAATGAATGGATGATCATCGGCATGTTAGTAGGGAGTGTTTTGACTGCGGCACTTTTTAATACTGCCATAGAAAAGCTGACGGACTTAGTTAGTCCGGACAAGCATCCACAAGCCGGTTTGGTCAAGGACCTGGCGGCCGGAGCGGTTCTGGTTATCGCCATTGTAGCCGCATTTGTGGGAGCCTTTATTTTTATTCCTAAATACATTGCCTTATGAAAATTTATTT
>JBPCUG010000289.1:0-5399 GCA_051011275.1 Cyclobacteriaceae bacterium
AAAAGCGTTCCTGCTAATGCTAACGTGCGAATGATCAAGGCACTTCCAACTTTAAGTAGGGGCAACAATGACAACCAGCCCGGCCAACGAATAGGTACCTGTAGTTCTTTACGTCGTTTAGCTAAAAACAAGAATAAGAAGGCTCCAGCTCCAAACCACTGTGCAATCAAGGTTGCCCATGCCGCTCCGGCCAAGCCCCAGTCCAAAACAAATATAAAAATGGGATCAAGCACCAGATTGATCAGATTCAAAACCAGCGTGAGATAAAACGGGGTCTTTGTATCCTGGAAACCGCGGAAGATACCATGACCGGCCATAATTACTAATACCGCGGGCCCAGAACATGCTCTTATCCGATAGTATTTCAATGAAGCTTCAGCCAACTCCCCTTGAGCTCCCATCAACCCGATCAGAGGGTTGGCTACTAGCTGGAGCACAAGTAATGCAAGCGACCCGGAGAGCAAGGCCAGAACCAAAGCTTGGTTAATTATTGCGCCGGCTTTTTCAGGTTGCCCCTGCGAAATGACTCTAGCAATAGCTGGTGTAGTGCCATATGCGAGAAAAGCGAAAAGCCAAAAGGTAAATGAGAAGATAGAGGCATTTACCCCTAAAGCTCCCAGCTGTGTTGCACCAAGTTGACCTACAAAAGCTGTATCGATCAAAGAAACCAATGGGTCAGCAGCTAGCGCACCCAACGCCGGCCACGCCAAAGCCCAGATCTCACGGTCATAGGGATATTTCGAAACGGATTTTTTAAACACCGGCCCAAATATCTGATTTTTTTTGGACTTCATCGTCCAACAGATAGGGTTCATCGAAAGACCCAATTTTAAGTTTCAAAAGGAGTTACTTTTGCCTTACGGTTTCGTCAAAAAACCATAAGACCAGAAACAATTATCTAACTTCTTAACCAGCTAAATCATGATAAAAGACGAATTATTTGATAAGTTCAGGCAGTACAACACTAGTAGGCAACAAGTCCGAGCCAAGTTCTCTCAAGCCGCTGAGGCAATCAAATATCTCTTCCCTACTGAACTGATTACAGAAGTCAATCGCGCATCGAGAAAATCAGGACTATCCATCCGCATTGGGTCTATCCAAACTCGGTATGGAGAATACCTACATTTAAAAACTAGTAGAGGGGGCCTTCTTGATCATGGGCGACCGTTTAGCGAACAGTTTTCTTACCATGAGGAAGTAGAGGTTCGAATTTGTCATAAAGAAGAATTTCAGGAGGCCTTGCAGGATATTAAGGATTTTGCCCTTTTAGTAATCGAGGTTGCTGAAAATAATCATAAGCACTATCAATTCAATCTAGACAAACATTTCAAATAACCAGAAATATGATCACCCTTATTTGCATCTTAATACTTAAACGCTTTTATCCTGAAACTTTGAACTCCCTTTTGGGTTCACGTTTCTTTGTGTTTTTTACGCAACCTTTGGGTTTAGCTCCAGTAAAAGTAAACCAAGGTACTGGCTTTAGTAAAACTAAGGGCTAATAGCAGATGGCCCGAAATCGGAAAGGGCAAAAAAACCGCCAGACCACAGAATATCAGGCCTAGCGGTTTAACAAATTAATATCCGGGATTTTGAATTAAAGTTGGATTACCTCCTACCGAGCTATCGACAATCTGATTCAACGGTATGGGATAATACTCGTTTTTGTTAGGGGTAAATTTGGCCCCCACATAAAAAGGTTTTTTATCAGCAACTGACTCTTCCATAAAAAACCTATTCATCACTTCTTCAGCGATACCCCATCTTACCAAATCAAAATAGCGATGGCCTTCCATTGCCAATTCTAACCTTCGTTCAAAACGGACAGCCTTCTTGGCCTCCTCCTCCGAAGCAAAAGCTGGATGGCTCGCTGGATATTCGTCGATCGCATAATTAGCGGCAGGAGTATTCCCGTTGGATTCAGTTACCGGTGCACTGTCACGCGCTCTGGCCCTGATCTGATTGACTAGTTGACGCGCCATATCTAACTGCCCGTCTTCTACATATATTTCAGCGCGCCAAAGGATTACATCAGCCAAGCGAATCAGTGGCTGATTTATAGCAGTAGTGTTGGAGGTCCATCCGGAAGTACTGGAAGCGGTCCCCGATTCCTCTGCGCTGAAAACTTGTTTTTTGGGAGAATATGGCCCCCCAAAGGCTTGGTCACGTATCCAACTTTGTCCTTCATGATCTCCCCAACCTAAATATGGTATACCTCTCCGACCAACAGTAAAATCCAATCGAGGATCCAAAGGACCGGTATGTTCACTAAAAGGAGCGGTAGTTGCCACTCCCATATCGTTAGTGACGTCTTGATCATTAAAATTGTCTATCAACGGTAATCCAGTACCGTCGGTTTGAAATGCATTGACCAGATTAAATGATGGTTGATGGAAGCCACAACATCCAAAAGGACTTCCACTATGAGGAAAGTTAAGAACATTCCCAATGTTGCCGTTAATACTGCCATCGCCATCTGCGGCCCCGTCATTAACAGAATTTTGCACGGTAAAGATTGCCTCGGTGTTATTGTCTGTTGCGGCACGAAACAAGGCACCATAGTTGTCCAGCAATTGATACATCGGATTGGCGATCAAGTCATCTATTAGTGGCTTGGCCGCTGCAAAATCCTCTTGAAACATATGAGCTTTGGCCAACACGGCCTGCGCGGCCCCTCTGGTGGCTCTGCCCACTTGATCTTGCACTACCGGTAAGTTAGCTACAGCAAATTCCAAGTCAGCCTCGATATCCGGCCATATGTCTTGATCATTTGCTCGGTTGAAATCTTCAACCGCTTCATCAATATATGGCACCATATTCCACATCTTCTTAGCCTCCAGGTGGTACCAACCACGCAGGAATCTAACTTCGGCTGTTACAGTGGTTACAAAACCAGCATCGAGTCCCTCAGTTATAGCCAAAGCTCGCAGTACATCGTTGGAACGGGAAATGCCATCATAAACCACCCGCCACTTTGTATTGAAGTACTCATTAGCCGCATTAGGCTCTAAGCGCTCGATATCGTTAATGGGCAACTGATCCCCAAAATCGGTACCCTTGTATGCGTCATCCGAGGCAACATCCCCATAAACCCAATTGGAAGCTGCGCTGCGCCAGGCACGACCGGTCACTTCATTGTCGGCCACTTTGCCATCCAATGCCGAGTAAGCTGCTACTAGTAACCCAAAGATGCCGTCTTCATTTGATAGCGCACTAAAATCCAAAGCCCCTTGAGGCGCCACATCCAGAACATCATTACAGGAGCCAGATAAAAACGTTACTATAAAGGATATATAAATTATCTTTTTCATGATAAGTTTTGTTTATGCTTAAAATCCAAGATTCACACCTACTAAGAAGGTTTGAGGTATGGGCAAAGCCCCCCTGTCAATACCAATATCCCGATTACGCTCTCGGTTGAGGACGTTTGTGGGATCGGCTGAGTCATCGAATCGCTGTAAACTAAGTTCGGGCTCAAGCCCATCGTAGCCGGTAACGGTAAACAGGTTTTTAGCCTGCAGATACACCCTGGCATTAGCCAACCCAAATCGCTCCAATATTGATTCGGGAAGATTGTAGCTAAGCTGGATATTCTTAGCTCTGAAATAAGAGCCATCTTCTATATAATAAGTAGATTCCTGGCTCTCAGCTGTGGGACGGTTATCGCTTAGCAATGGCACTTCTCCATTTGGATTTTCAGGGCTCCAGGCATTAAGTATGCGCGTACTGCGGTTGCCTTGAAAATTATTGAAGTCCGTAAACCACTTCATGAAATTGAATATATCATTACCCTGCACTCCCTGAAAAAACAGGTCCAGCTCGAAATTCTTATACCCAACATTGACGTTTAGCCCGTAAGTGAAATCAGGATGCGGGTTGCCTATAAAGGTGCGGTCCTCGTCATTGATTACGTCATCGCCGTTTACATCTCGAAAACGAAAAGTTCCGGGACGCGCACCAGTCTGATCAGCATGAGCATCCACTTCCCCATCATTTTGGAAAATACCATCGATGATAAACCCGTGGAATGAAGCGATAGGCTGACCAACTTGTGTCCGGCTAATATTATCTAAGGATCGGGCATTTCCGCCCCGGAAAAAAGTGCCGGGGTTGGCTGGATCTAAGACAGTCACTTCATTGTTATAGGTTGAAATATTTCCACCTATTGAGTAAGTTAAAAGACTATTATTCGAGCTATTATAATTGATCCCAAGTTCTATCCCTTGGTTTTGAACCTCGCCAACATTAAAGAAGGCGTTTTGAGATACACCGGCAGTACCTGGCTGTGGAATATCGATCAACATATCTTTAGTATCCCGATCAAACCACTCAAAACTCAGATCGATCCGATTATCAAGCAAAGAGGCGTCGAAACCAAAATTGAGTGTTTCAGTAGTTTCCCATTCCACATTGGGGTTGCCTCTCTTGATGTTATCAAAACCAACCACAGCTGAGTTATTACTGCCGCCAATAGCGTAACTGGAGAACAGGAGATCAGAAGTAAAAAATGTAAGGGCGGCATTTTTATCAGGAATATTTTGATTGCCAAGTTGCCCCCATCCGGCTCGTATTTTAAGATTATTAATGAAGGCTAAATTACCCATAAAAGCCTCCTCCGAAATGCGCCAGCCTAGGCCTACAGCTGGAAAGGTCCCCCACCTATTATTTTCTGGGAAAATGGAAGAGCCATCCCGACGTATAGTAAAACTGACCAGATACCTATCTTGGTAGTCATAATCTATTTTACCAAAATAGCTCAGCAAGGTATTCTGTACTCCAAAACCCCGATTGGTAACAGACGAGGTTCCAACATCCAAAAACCGGAAATCAACATCAGTGGTAAACAAGTCATTGCGTCTGGCTTGCGTTTCTCTTCGGCTTTGTTTGATTAACTCAGTACCAACTAAAAATCTAAAGCTGTGGTCCGTAGAGAACGATTTTTCGTAGGTCGCGGTATTAGTCCAACTTACAGTACTAGCAAAATCGCTGAACTCCTCAACGCTGTTTGAAGTAGTTGATTCTGAGGACTCAGGATCAGGAAAAGTAAAACGAGACTCATTCCTTTGATTGTAGTCAATACCCACCAGCGTTTTAATAAATAAATTTTCAATGGGTTGCACTTCTACGAAAAAGCTACCGAAAGCACGGAACCGGCGCATCTTATCGTCCTTGGCCCTAGAAAGGAAGGCAACTGGGTTTTCTGCATTACCTAATTGATCTCCCTGGGTTCCAGCGAAATTGCCTCTTTCATCCAATACCGGGATAATCCCAGGCATGCGCCAAACATTGGCAAAGGAACCATTGACATTTTGATTGATATTATCCGGGTCTTCTCCTTCCCTTTCAGAATAGGTTAGGTTGACGTTTTCACCAACTCGCAACCAGTCGGTTATGTTAGC
>JBPCUG010000290.1:0-3029 GCA_051011275.1 Cyclobacteriaceae bacterium
GGGTAACGAACGGCCGGTCCCCTATGAGATGGATGTAGAAACTAAAGTAGCGGTTGGAAAAAAGCTAGTAAGTGACCTTAAACAAACAAATCCATATACTGATACTACAATAGAAATAGATGTGTATCGTGGTACGTATGAGAAATTTTCCAAACTATACGGCTTTAGCAAATTTGATGCCGCTGGATCTTCGGCTGTCTTCTATGGGTTCGCATGGTCCATAGCTAATGATCGCCCCTACTTAACTCCAGATCAAATGGGCACGCTTTATGCAGCCACAGCAAAAGCATTGTTGGAAACCTCAGAGTTAAAAACCAATAAGGCACGCCACCTACTGGACGAAACCATGATGTTGGAAACCGTTTTGTTAATGTTTGGTTTGGGAGAACAACAAGGTGATCCGGCAAAACTGACAAAGTACCGTGAGCGTGTGTCCATGATAGTGAAGAAGCGGTTTGGAATAGGTCTAATGGAGATATCGCTTATTTCGAAATAAACTAAAGACGGCTGATACCTTAGGGCAAACAATAGATATTTTGAAACAGGCTAATTCTAAAAATCCATTCCTAATAAATTTTGACACCTTAGTTTCGTCTTTAGTGTATTTTATTGTTTTGTTCGGTTTGATCAGTTGTCAAAAGGATAAGAAAGCAGCTATTGAAAGACCTAATATACTCTTCATTATCACTGACCAGCAGCCTCTAAGCTGTGTAGGGGCATACGGCAATAAAAAGATAAAAACACCTAATATTGACGAGATCGCTCACTCGGGTTTCCTTTTGGAAAACTATTATATTGCCGCTTTTGCCTGTAGCCCTTCCCGTGCCTCCATCCTCACAGGCAGGTATTTGCACAATCATAATGTCTTCACTAACAATGTGCAATTGGATGCCACTATCCCGAGCCTGGGAACCATTTTATCCCAGGCTAATTATAGCACTGGATATTTTGGAAAAGGGCATTTGGGCGGTGCGATGTACGTGGGTCGCGAAAGCGGTGATGGGGTAGATTACATGCACAATACAGAACCCCCTGATCCTGTAGGAGAAGATATTAAGGACTACTGGCATCGCGATAGAATGGAAAGCGATTCCGGATGGGTAGGCCCTAGAGTCGAAGGCGGTTTAGGCGAAGATGCTCCGCAGTTGGGTTTTCAGGAATGGGCCGGAGGCTGGCGACATTACAAAGATTGGTTGGTCGGGCATGGGCAGGATGAATTTGCAAAGATAGCGGGGAATCACGACGCCTTACAATCAGCGCCGGAAGGGCAGCATATGTATTCCAAACTGGGAGAGAAATATCATATGGCTGCATTCTTTACAGAAAAAGCTACAGCTTTTGTACGGAAGCATCAGTCCGGTGATAGGCCCTGGGCGGCAGTGTTATCGTTCTTTGGTCCGCACCTACCAGTGGCTCCTCCTATTCCCTGGGATACTCTGTACTCGCTCAATGATGTATCCCTTCCTGCTAACTTACTAGATAGCTTAAAGGGAAAACCCAAGTCACAAAATAAATCCGAATTACAATATGTGCTCGGGCAGTGGAATAAACCTCAGTACAAAGATTACATTCGACGGTATTGGGGCTATAGCAGCTACATCGATAAGCAGATCGGTACAGTACTTAACACCCTGAAAGAAACTGGCCAATTGGATAACACCATCATTGTATTCACCACCGACCACGGTGATATGGTAGCCTCCCATGGCATGCTTTACAAACTGGAAAGCAATGGCTATGAAGAGTTGTTCCATGTGCCGGCCATACTGCGGATCCCAGGGCTTAAGCACCAAGGAGCTGAAATTCAAGCCTTGACTTCCTCTATTGATTTGTTGCCCACTATTTTGGAGGCAGCTGATATCGAAACTCCTGCTCAAATTGATGGTAAAAGTCTTATCCCTCTCCTGAAGCAAACTACCAAAAATCATCGTGAATCGGTCTTTGCGGAAATACATGGAACAGGAAATGACCGGAAAACTATTATCTGCAGAGATGAACAATTCAAATATGTGTACCATTGGCTTAGCAATGATGTAGATGAACTTTATGATCTAACTACGGATCCTGGCGAAATGCGGAACTTATACAAAGACGTTGCATATCAAGATATTGCAAAGAAAATGCGAGAAAAGATCATCCGTTGGGCCGCAGAAACCGGACATCGATACGCAGATCTTATTTCCCAGAAACATAAGAAAGTTGAATAATAGTTTCGACAAATATTATCAACAATAATAGTTATATTGATCGATAATGGATCAGGGAAATCAACCGCAAGAAAAAATACGTGACCATAGCCTGGCTACAGGCAGGGGCAAAGAATCCTTATTTCGAATAACTATCAGAAATCAGATAGACCTGATTGCCATCGCCGATAGAAAAGCCAATATTATTATAAGCGTAAACACTATCGTAATTTCTCTAGTTATTGCCGTTTTAGGATCCGGTATGGGTTACAGAGAGCTACCAATTTTAGAGCCTAAAGCTTTGGTTTACCCACTAACCATTCTTATGCTTGCATGTTTAGCTTCAGCGGTCTTTTCAATTCTTGCTGCACGACCAAAAATCATTAAAAGCAATGACCCTGATGATGAACTAGGCCGGTTGTTTTTTGGAAATTACTACAATAAGTCGCGAGAAGTATTTTTAGCCGAAATGGAGAAGTTACTTGCCTCCAATACGGCTATCTATCGCAACTTGATCACCGATATGTACAATAATGGTAAAGTGCTTAATCAGAAGTACAAGCACCTAGGTATCTCTTACAATATCTTCATGTTAGGCATCATCGCCAGTGTCCTTATTTATCTAGTGGTTAGTTTCGCTAGCTAAAAGTTAGGTCTTTTTAGCCCTTGATTGCTTCCTGTTGACAATTCAAGTATATTGAGTTTAAAGCCAATTGAATCGGTAGAAAGACATATTAACCTTACTATGACCCGCACAGAGCAACGAAAGAGTAGCAGCTCTATTACCCTAGGGCTGATATGTTTATTAAGCTTACCCTCCCTTATCATATCTGCCCAGAACTA
>JBPCUG010000291.1:0-4342 GCA_051011275.1 Cyclobacteriaceae bacterium
TAGGGGCTTCTTGAACCTTTTTCGACTGACAACCCGTAACTAAAAAAGCCAATGCCAAAAAGTATCCAGCTAACTTTCTCACAATACGATTATTACATTTTGGTGAATTACAAAGCAGCCATCCATACGGCCATTTCTCCTATCTTTCGATGGGCCCAAGCGTAATAGGGAATTGCGGTAAAGGGTGTTGCCTCTTCACCACTTTGAGCTGTACCTTGGATAATACCTACACCACCCAATAGATCAGAATTGAAACTATAATTGAAATCAGCTGCTGGATTTAGCTTAAGTGAAGAAATACCATTGGGATTATCAACAGCTTCGGCAGCATAAACCAAAGGACCTCGCTCTAAAGCAACCCTCCCTAGATTTGCTGCCACCCGCTTATCGCTGACAACCTGACGCACTGGCATTTCAAAAACCAGCTCAATCTTATCGCCCTTACTCCATTTCCGATTTTCCAACACCAGGTATCCATCTTGTGGCTGCAGATCCAACGGCTCACCATTTACTTTAATTCGAACCGATGGCTTGTTGGCATCAGCATATTGGTAAAGATTTCCAGGCATTACTTCATTTCGGGCCCAACCTGGTATCCTGAATTTAAACTGTGCAGTTACTTCCTGCCCATTCTCAACATTAAAGACGACTTGACCGTCCCATGGATAGTTAGTCGACTGAGAAATTCCCAATGTGTTGCCTGCTACTTCGAATGCAGCTTGATTTCCGATATATAAATTTACATGCACTTCTTCGCCCCTGGTGGCATATATATACCCAGGCAAGGACGGCATTACTCTAACAACGTTGACCGGACAACAAGAGCAATCAAACCAAGGGGACCTCCCGCAAACACCTTGATTAAAAGTATACTTGCCATCAGATTCCAATGGATTGGGGTAGAAAAATGTATTGCCTTCAAAAGATACCCCAGCTAGGAAGCCGTTATAAAGTGTTCGCTCAAATACATCCATATACTTGGAATCTCCCTTGAGTAAAAACATTCGGTGGTTCCAAAGCATCAAAGCAATTGCAGCACAGGTTTCCGTATAAGCCGTGGCGTTAGGTAATTCATAGTCGGGACCAAAACCTTCATGTTTAGGTTCGGCACCAATCCCCCCGGTTAAATAAATTTTTTGATGAACAATGTCCTTCCATATCTTGTCTAGAGCTTGGTCATATTGATTGGTTCCGGTCAGCGCTGCTATGTCGGTTGCACCGGAATAAAAATAGCCAGCTCTCACTGCGTGGCCCGTGGCTTCTTCTTGCTCTATCAAAGGAAGATGATCCTGAGCATATTCGCCATAGAGTTTATGACCTCGTGCATTACCTCTTTGATCTACGAAAAACTTGGCCAGGTCCAGATACTTTTGTTCGCCTGTTACCCGAAATAATTTTACCAAACCTATCTCGATTTCTTGGTGACCAGGAACACCCATGTTTTTTCCAGGACCAAACACATGCGCGATTAAATCGGCATTCTTAATGGCTACGTCCAGCAGGCTCCGCTCACCGGTTGCTTGAAAATGGGCAACTGCCGCTTCGTACATATGCCCAACATTATAAAGCTCGTGATGTACTTTTAAGTTAGTCCATCTTTCTGTTCCTCCGCTGTCGGCCGCCTGCGTTGGGTCAATGGTTCGATTGGTATATAAGTAGCCGTCATTCTCTTGGGCAGCTGCGATTTTAACTATCAAGTCATCCAAGTATTGCTTGAGCTTAGGATCATCTTCGACTTGTAAGGAGTAGCTAGCTCCTTCAATGATCTTAAACACATCGGAGTCGTTAAAATAAATACCTTCAAAGGCTCCTTCCTCCAAGCCCCCGGCTTTGGCAAAGTTACTGATACGCCCAGTCTCTTCACTTTTTTTAAAAGTATAAGGAACAGTAATTTTGCGGTTAGTTTCCAGGCGCTTATGCCAAAAATTGTCATTGATGCTAACTTGTGTAAATGGTACAGGTTGGATGGGATAATCCTGGATTTGATCGTTTTGAATGGCCACATTTTTCGTTTCGCTATCAGGCTGGCAAGCGAAGAGACTAATGAGCAAACAAAAGCATAAGCATTTTGTCGACTGTGATAATTTTTCCATTTTCAATTGGTCTATTGATCAAATATTCCATTGTTCCATCAATCCTCAACGAGATCCGCTATTTTCAAATTAAGTTTATCCCAATGCTCATCGTCTTCAAAATTGTAAGCTGACGGATTATAATCTCCCATCAAATCTACTTTGGCATTCGCCGGCACGTCCTGGCCTAATAAGTAGTAGGTTGCATTGACAAGTAACCTTCTTACCCCATCGTTAACCATATCGGTAGACGATCCAATGGTTGAAGTAAAAGCCACTCCAGATTGACCACCCGGTATTTGATACGTTTTGGTCCAAGCAATGGGCATCATGGGATCGTTTGGATTATAAGCGTTATCCCGACCAGAGGTAGTGGCGGCTTTAGTATCAGTTGACTTGAGACCGTAGAATGGATCGCTCTCGTCAAAATCATCAGTACGGTCAATTGATTGACCTAGAACAATAGGTTGGCTATCGCCCGGTAATGGCAGTCGTACTCCGTAAACATCAGTGGGTCCCCAAATGTCACCATCTTTTAAGCCGGTGGCGATAGGATGTCCTTCGGAACCTGGGGCGATCAAGCCTCGAGTACTTTGTTGCTTATGATGACCATGATGGGTGTACCATCGCTCGCCCAGGACGAGTCGACCAAAACCTTCATGCCATTCTGAAGTCTCGTCTTCAAAGAAATTGCCATAGTGGGCCCATTTGTTGGTTGAGTCGGTAAAGTTGAATGCATGAGTAGCAGTACGAAGGGCAAGCACTGGTTTACCACTTTTTAAGTAATTATCAATATACTGCATTTGATCATCTGGCAATGCACGAAAGCGTGTAAACAACACCATAAGATCGGCTTGTTCCAGTGCCTCCAAACCAGGAATGTTATCAGTGTAATTGGGGTCTATAATACCAGGGTACTTCGGATCCTGGGCAAATAGCACAGTACAATTAAAGCCATGATGCGTTGCGAGTATCTTGGCCATTTGCGGCAATGCCTCCTCTGACCGGTATTCCTCATCTCCTGAAACCAGTACAATATTTTTGCTACCAGACTGCCCTTCAATGGTAAGCCATTCCGGTGGCACTGCCGGCGCTACAGGTTCTGATACTAGTTCTTCCGTTGCGGATTTCTGTCCACAATTAGCAAACGAAATCGTTAAAAAGATAGTGACATATGTAAGTGTTTTCATAGGAGCCAATATAACAAATCAAAATATTTTTTGTTTGGCATGATAATGATAATAATTGTACACTGAATGCCGGGGTGAAAATCCTGTCATTTTTGGGGGGAAGGAGTTCGGTAGTATGTAAAGATTGAATTTTAAGGGAAGATACATAGATGTAGGGTTATGTGGAGCTTAGGTCCTCCTGCAAAATATTGATGTAAATTCGATGATTTAACCTATCTTGTGTGAGATGAAGGCCTATAATATGTTGAAGGAATATTCAAGAAGAAGCTTGAATATTGACCTTTTTCTCCTGGTTGTCCTAATTGGCCTGATGCCAGCCATTGAAGACTTTTCCCTTTTTGCCTTATTTGGATTTAGTATCAACGATTTTCAGGTGTATGATCAGGTCCGCTTGCTTTATTCCATACCTATCATGCTCCTTCCGATTGCCCTTATCTTTGCCGTCTACAAAAAAATAGCCTATTGGTTCTTAGGGCTTTTACCTGCCTTATACGCAGCTTATATGATTCTAGCTCATCAACTAATGGATCTCCCGGAAGGAGAGCATGGAACCATCATTGGCATTGTTCATTTTCTTTGTTATCAAATAGCTTTTCTCTACTTCATCGTACTTGGACGTCTCCGTTCTCTGCCATTTTGGATAATGTTGATCCTGGTGATGATCTTGTTAGACATTCAGCATCTGATCTTGTTTGCTACTTATTCGATACTAATTCGTTTTCTATATCTTGCCATCCAGCAAAACATCCATATTTTCAAACAGACCGGGCTTAAAAAAACATCCCAATTGGCTCTGAAAGCTTTTTTGTATTGGTCACCACTATTGATCATTATTGTGCCTAGTGCCATACTTTCAGATAAGCTTAATAAGGCCGCCATAGACAATATCTATGAAGGTACGTTTGTTAATTCCACCTGTGAAAAGCGCAAGTACAGGAGGGATCAATTTGAAAGAGATCTGCAACTGTCGCTATTAGGAGAAGTAGACAGTTTAAAACAAGATATAGAATTGCAAGCTCAAGCGCTAGAAGACTCCGTTGGTAATGCCACTGACAGTTTAGGATTTATCGCGGGGCAATC
>JBPCUG010000292.1:0-3156 GCA_051011275.1 Cyclobacteriaceae bacterium
GATCAGGAGATACAGGAACTTCTAGATCCTGAGATTGAGAAGTGGCTTGATGAATAGTTTACAGTTTTACAGTCTACAGTTTATCCACAGTCTGCAGTCCATTGTCCAGAGTTGGCAGTATGTGGTATTATTTTCTGATAGAATCTAGAAGGTAGGTTAGTTCGGAGACGATATCAGGGTTAGCCAGATAGAGATTATTCTGCTCGGAGATATCCAGTTCCAGGTTGTATAGTTCCCCCAGTGGTTCTCCTTCTTTTGGTTCAATTACATATGGTTGGGTAAAACCACCTGATCCTCTTTTTTCAATCAGTTTCCAAGGTCCCTTTCTAATGGCAAAGTGACCTAAAGAAGAGTGATGAATAATCGGAGGTGCCTGGCTACTTCTTTCAGGTTGATCAAGTAATTCAGGTAATATACTAAAGCTGTCTTTACCAAATTCCGGTTCAAGAGTTGCTTCAGTAAGTTCGGCTAATGTCGCCATCAGATTGGCAAGCGTGGTTGGTATATTACTTTCGGTCGATGGCTTAATCTTACCAGGCCACTTAACCACAAACGGGATCCGATGCCCACCTTCATGAATATCGGCTTTCATTCCTCTAAAATGATAAGCCGACTTATGCCCGAATGCTTCTATTTTATCCGGAAGCCAATAGGGCCCATTGTCACTGGTAAAAATGACCAATGTGTTTTCCTCCAGGTTGTGCTCTCTTAAGTAGCTAAGTAGCTGGCCAATTTTTTCATCGATCATTTGAACAAAGTCCCCGTACAAACCGGCACCGGATTTGTCTTTATAAGTATCAGTTGGCACCCAAGGGGTATGAGGTGCAGCCAAAGGAAGGTACAGGAAAAAGGGAGCAGAGCCAGATTGATGAGAGGAGATGAATTCCTTGGATTTGTCTAAAAAATCAGGCAGTACATGATCAAACTCAAATCCTTTCGAGATTCTGCCTGGGCGCCAAAAGGGCCCCGATTTATCCCCTTCAATATGACTTCCCTCAGTTAGAGAATCCGGAATTACAACTAGCCGATCATCTTCAATGTAACAATATGGAGGTATGTCCAAGGATGCAGGCAGGACAAAATTAAAATCAAATCCATAGTTCCAGGGGCCGGATTTTAGTGGTTGACTAAAGTCGACCCAATCACCGTTCAGATTTTTGATCAAACCAAGCTCATTTATGTCAGCAGTCCTACGGTTTACAGAATCTTTGTATTCCTCTTTAATTGGCCAGCCCAATCCCAGATGCCATTTCCCTACCACCCCAGTCTTGTAGCCTTTTTCCTTGAGCATAGCAGGCACGGTAAGCTGATCCTTTTCGATCAAAGATTCACCATAACTCCAAAGGACTCCCTGCTTAAGCCTCGAGCGCCAAGCATAATTTCCGGTCATGATACTGTATCGAGTAGGGGTACAAACCGAGGAAGTAGAGTGAGCATCTGTAAATTGCATTCCCTCAGCTATCAAACCGTCTATGTTAGGAGTTTGGATCTTAGAATTCGGGTTGTTATGGGAAATATCACCATAGCCAAGATCATCGGCCAGGATATAGATGATATTAGGGAGCGGGTTTTCTACCTCAGTTTGCGAGTTACCGCAACTTAACAGGAAAACTATTGATAAAACGAGAATTGTAAGAGAGCTTTTCAAGGAATTCATAAATGAAGCTTATAGCTTGCCTCAAACCAGGAACCAAGAACTAAAGAGTAGCGAGGGGGGGACTTGAACCCCCGGCCTCCGGGTTATGAATCCGACGCTCTAACCAGCTGAGCTACCTCGCCAGAAGGCCTTTTCAACAACGAAATCTGGATTAGCGACCAATGGCTGAAAAGGGTGTGCAAACATAATAAGATTGCCTTTGAAAGTCCAATCGTTCACCTAAAAGATATTTTTTGTCGGTTAGAGAAATTTATAATATATTAAAGGAAAATACACCCCGCGGCATGAGTAAAAATAAATTTACCACCGAACTTGAGATCAACGCATCGAAAAAGATGTTATACCCCTATCTCAACACGGCCAGCGGATTAGCTCAATGGTTAGCTGAAGATGTAAATATCAACGAAGACAAGGTTTATAATTTCATTTGGGAGGGAGAGGACCATAAAGCAAAGATGGTGGCCCATCGCACCAACTCTTTTGTAAAATTTGAATTTTTGGATGATGAGGATGACGATCCGCCATATTTTGAGTTAAGGTTAGAGATGAACGAGCTAACTGGGTCAGTCTTTATTCGAGTGACGGACTACACTGATAATGATGATAATGAAGAGTTGGAAGATCTGTGGTACAGTTTGGTACTAAATTTGAAGGAAATCGTCGGTGGGTAAGCTAGCCCTTGCAATTGCCCATAAAAAAAATTTCATTTCTTAAGCATTTTTGGTTGTAACTTTGTTATAAGAAGCGAATGCACTGTGTTGTGACTAGATGAAAAAGTTAGATAGGCTGATACTTCAATCTTTCGTTGGGCCATTAGTGCTCACTTTCTTTGTTGTGGTTTTCATTCTGCTTACCCAAATGATGCTCAATAAGATGCAAGATCTGGTAGGGAAGAACTTAGGGTTTATGGTCTTTGGCGAGCTGATGTTCTACTTCAGCGTAAAGATCAGTGAGAGGGCCCTGCCGTTGGCTGTTCTTTTGTCCTCTCTTATCAGCTTTGGTAATTTAGGTGAGTATTCTGAACTAACGGCGATAAAGAGTTCTGGTATCTCGTTACTACGGATCCTTAGGCCTGCCTTCTTTTTTGTTGTTGTGTTGGCGATAGGGGCCTTTTTTAATAACAACTATGTTGTAACGAAAACCAATCTGAAGGCTTACTCATTGATGTATGATATCCGTAAGCACAAACCCTCGCTAGATATAAAGGCGGGCACCTTTTATAATGGTATACCGGACTATCGTATCAAGATCAATCAAAAATATCCTGACGGGATTACCATTGGTGATATTATCATATATGATCATACGGGAAAATCAGGGAATAAGATAGTGACCCTCGCCGACTCAGGTAAGATGTACACTACGCCTGATGAAAATTATCTGATGTTTGAACTATATGATGGAAAGCGCTTTGAAGAGCAGGATAATAACAAGAGTCAGATCAGTAATTACATAAGGAATGACTTTGGCAGAAGTAAATTGGTTATGAGTCTTGCTTC
>JBPCUG010000293.1:0-3474 GCA_051011275.1 Cyclobacteriaceae bacterium
GAGGAGAGGGAGAAAGTTGAAGAAAAGAAGTAAACCACAACGGAAGTGAATTGTTATCCGATATCTTAATTGTGAAAGTTGACGGCCATTAGAAGGTCAAGAATATTTGGTGTGCTTCAAATTAGTCCATTGCTCCCCCTCCTCGATCTCCTCTTTTATGCCCTCCACCTGATCATCATCAGCTTCAATCTCTTTGGTTGGATCTGGCCCAAAACCCGCAAACTGCATTTGGCTGTTGTTGGAGTCACCTTAGGCTCCTGGCTGGTCCTAGGCATCTGGTATGGATTTGGTTATTGCTTCCTCACTGACTGGCATTGGAATATCAAAGAAAAGCTAGGCGAGACCGATCTGCCCAATTCTTTCGTAAAATATTTTGCTGATCAAATCACTGGCCTAGATTGGGAACCTGGGTTGATTGACGGGATTACACTAGGAGCCTTTGCTTTAGCTATTAGCGCCGCAGTTTATGTGAATTTTATAAAGAAGTAAAAATTAGAAGTACTTTCCCTTAAGGAACAACTTTGGGCCTTCGTGTCTGGTGGTTAACTTACCGGGCTACAATCACTTTCTGCGAAGCTTGTCTTTCAGATCCCTTTACCACAACAATATATTGCCCAGCGTTGACCTGTCCGGGGTTCCAACTGACGAACTGAGGACCGGCTGATACATGACCAGAAAATATCTGCTGCACCCTTCGCCCTTGGAGATCGATCAAGTCAACTTCAGTCAATCCACCGGCGGAAATAAACTCAACCTGAGTCCGACCGACAACTGGATTGGGATAAACTTTCAGTAACTCTTCTCCCTCTAGACTGGTCAAAATGCCATCGCCAATAATAGGCACAGTTTCAAAACTATTTAACAAGGCCTGAGCGCTGTCTCCAGGAGAGGCTTCTAACCACTGCTCCAAAAGGGAAGCATATATTTGCCGAAAATCATATTGCATGGGCAGGTTGTCTTCATAGGTAGCATTTAAAGGAATAGTAGGATTACTACCTATAACATCGCCTACCACCTTATTGCCGAAAACAAACATAGGCGCCGCAGAACCATGGTCAGTTCCCAGACTGGCATTTGATACAATACGCCGGCCAAACTCCGAAAAGGTCATTCCCACCACCCTATCGTCCACACCATTCAATTCCAGATCATCCATAAACACCCCTACCGCATCGTTCAGGGTTGTCAGTAGCTGTGCATGCTCACCCTGTGTATGATCACTTTCCATCACCTGAGAATCGTGGGTATCAAAGCCTCCCAATCGAACCAGATATAAAGGGGTTTGCAATCCACCGGCAATCAGCCTTGAAACGATCTTCAGTTGCTGGGCCAATTGGTTATTTTCCGGATAATTTCTTTGTTGAGTCACCTTAGCGGCAGCTTGCTTTACTACCTCACCATAAAGCTCAGATTGGCGGGCAATTAATCTTATATATTTCAATTTATCACCAGCCAGGGTATTTGGCGCCGGCTTCTCAACATTTTCAACTAGATCGTAAAACGACTCGGGATTGCTGATCACCATGCTCATAGCTGCTTGAGGGCCTTGAAACACTAATGAAGCCCCATAGCCGATCTCTACAGCCAGAGGATCACCTACAGTTTCATTAGGATAATTCTCAGGGAAGCCAGGGAATCGATTATCAAGATACCGACCAGTCCAGCCGGAGTTTACTAATTGATTTGAATCGGAGCCCGACATCCAGATGTCAGTACTGCGAAAGTGGGAGCAATTTTGTTCGGGATAGCCCACCGATTGAACGATCCCCAGGCGGCCTTCATTGTGCAACGTTTGGAAGCGGGTCAATGAAGGATGTAAAGCAACTTCTGATTTCCTCAAAGGAAGCAGTTGGTTCTCAGGTAGCACCACATGCGATCTAACACGATTCAATTGGGATAGCTGATCTAAGGGAACCACTGTATTCAATCCATCGTTGCCACCTTCCAAATAAATAATAACTAATACATGGTCGTTATCAGAAGCATGCTGCAATAAAGAGGCAAGCGCATTTTTTCCGGACATAGTAAAGCCCAAGCTGCCCAATAATCCTGGTACTGCTACTGCGTGACTTGCATGCCTTAAAAATGTTCTTCGCTTCATTACATTAATTGAAATTCCGCTCTTTGCAACAGTCGCTGAAAAACTGGTTTGATCCTGTTTTCAACAATTAATTTATATCCTTCATTACCGGGATCATTAGCATAATCTGTCCAGGCATTGGTCCAATAAAAATCTGAGATCTGACCGGAGAGCAAAATGGTCTTCAACTCACTCAACTCAGCATCTGATAGATGCAGACCCAATAATAATTCACTTAAGTCATTAAGTAATATGTTCGGATCTCCCGGGTTATCCAAACCTCCCAGAAAGGCCAATAAATCGGCTGGTATTTGCATTTCTCGGTTTACCCAAAATCCCCAAAACACCATTGAATCGGTGGTTACAGCTCGTGAAGAGATAGTGTCAGTAGTGATCCAGGCTTTGTCGTATTGTGGAGCTTGGTAGTAAGCCGGCCAACCCGAAACACTGGGAGGGTCGGCCACTTCCAATCCTTTATTTGCCATATTCCAAATCATACTGCGATGAATATGAAAAGCCAATTGGGGACTGTCAGGATCTGGTGCGCTCACCTCCAAACTACGCCATGAACCAAGCAGATGATCTAAGGGGCTTTTAATTAACGCACCATAATTTGCCTCATCAAAGAAATGCTCACTTTTGAACAATGCTTCTAAAACCGGTAGTACTTCATAGTTATTGTTACGGAATATCTCCGCCATAGGAGCTATCATGTTTTGCTCCGTATTTGCATCGATTTCACTATAAATAAAGAACTGATACAAGCGCCGGCAAATGTATAGCGCGGTTTCATTGTTTTCAAAGATCATGTCCAGTAGGTCATCCAACTCCTCAGCTCCTTGACTACCGGCGCGACCAGTGATCACCCGATTACCATAGAATTCTGAAAACTGCTTGTCATTAGTATCATGGGGCTCGGCCCAGAAGTGACTGGAGACGTCACTTTCCGTATTCACCTCTTCCCAATTGATCACCCAGCCGGTTAGCACTCTGGCTGCTGCTTGCACATCTCCTTCCGTATAGCGAGAGTTGGGGCCTTTGCCAATACAAAACAGTTCTTGCAGTTCTCGAGCATAATTTTCATCCGGCGCTTCCTTATTATTGCGAGTTCCATTAAGATATATCAGCATGGCTGGATCTAAAGTGAGCTCCTTAATCATAGTTTTGAAATTGCCAAACGCATTGCGTCTTAACATTTCAAAGTACTGATAGCTGGTCTTAGCGATAAAGATGCCCCAGCTTTGGGTAGGCAATAGATTGTGCCAGAAGAGGATCAACTTCTCATGAATAGTAGCTTCCTGATTGGCAATATTTTGGATCAACCAGCTTTTAAGAGAAATGATTTTAGGCCCTTCATATTCGTTCCCGTAGGGAGCTCTGATCCAGGTCTCTCC
>JBPCUG010000294.1:0-8215 GCA_051011275.1 Cyclobacteriaceae bacterium
TGGTTTGCTCATTTTCTTGCAGATCGAGGTAGCGCACTTGGTCACCGTTGATTACATAAGAATCGGTAACGTTTTCGCCCAATTTATTGGAGCTTCCAACAAATAATGGCTTTACTATTTCTACTAAATTGTAATCGGTTTCCCGAGCACTTCCATAGACGTTAACATGTATATTATATCCATCAAGTCTATAATCGGAAATAGGGATTAAGCTGTAGGGGCTTGGTTCTCCATAGATAAGCTTCTTCAGAAAGCCGACCGATTCTATTTCTCGGTTGATCCGTATTTTTAATAAGGTGGTTTTGAAGCCTGGAAGTTTTTTTGCTATCTGAATGGCGCCATCGTTGGCATTTGGTGTTTGATCGGGAAGCACCCAATAACCCATCAAGGTGATCAGGGTGGCAAAGCCAATTAGCACCAGCCCGAAAACGGCAAGTTTATTTTTAAATAGCCTTTTTCTTACGTAATAATTAGGGGATCTGTGTTCGTCGGCGGCAAACTCCGGCATAGGGTCATCTGCTATTGTGCTTTAACAAGCCTTCCTTTGACGCAAGATAGTGATAATTCTGATAATTGCGCTCAAAATCTACCGCTTCCTCAGCCAGTTCATTAGAAACAGAACTAAAGCACTTGACCCACTTTTTTTCCACTAATTTCTCAAGCTCAGGCTTCAGTAATTTCCCTTCCATACCCAGTGCATCTTGCAGATCTCCAAATGAGATCACAAAATAGAGTTCATCTAGAATATCGTACTCGGTGTCGGTCATCTAAAAGTCCTGCTTTTCCATTGGTATGAACCAAAGTTAGCAGCCACACCAAAAAATACCAGGTAAAAAGGATATAAAAGCTGCCAGCAAAGAAACGCTACCAACCAAAGTCGTTTACCCAGAAACTTTAAAACCTGAGAAAGGAACAGTGTCTCAACCAATAGCCTGACCAATAACAGAATTGCTAACCATCTTATGGAAAATGAGCCTGTAACGACTAATCCTACGCTTAGTAGTAGAACGAGATGGTAGCATGCTATGAAAACCGCTAGCAACCCTACCCTCCGATCCTTGTGTTGTTTCCATTTACTAGCCCATCGCTTTCGTTGTTGAATAAAGGCGCTCATGCTAGCTTGGGGAACAGTGGGTACCACAGCTGAACGCTCTTGAATAAAGTGCACACGGTCGGGATAAGCTTTATATACTTTGTGCAGCAAAAACTCATCGTCACCGGAAGGCAAATGCTCAAAGCCTTCATATCCTCCTACTTGCTCAAAGGCTTGCTTGGTAAATGCCAGGTTGGCGCCATTGGCCATATTGGGAAAACCCAGTCTCAGGGACGCGGCCCCAGATCCGATCAAGCTGGCAAACTCTATGGTTTGCAGTTTCTCGAAAAATGAAATGGATGGGTCAAAAGTGACCGGCCCGCAGACCATCATCGATCCATGCTGTTGCATAAATCTCACCATGTTCTTTACCCATCCAGGACCGGGGCAACAATCCGCGTCGGTGGTGATAATATATTTTCCGGTGGCTTGACGGATGCCCAAATTGAGGGCTCCCTTTTTATTTGCTAATTGGGTATCTGGTTGGTCAGCCAGCTGAAGTAATCTTAGTGCTAATGAATCTGTACTTTGGTAATTTTGGACTCTTTCTACTGTATTATCGGTGGAATGATCGTCTACTATAACAACCTCTAAATCAGTGTATGTTTGCGCTTTTATATAATGTAAAAGGTTAAGAATATTGTGGCTTTCATTTCTTACCGCTATAATCACCGACACCAGTGGTTTTTCGGGGACTTCATCTGGTGAAATAGCAGACAACTGGCCCTTACTCCAGGCAATCATAAAGGCTGTCAGCAAAGAGGCATAAGCAATAGTGAAAATAGTAAATACCCACTCCATTATTTATGAGCTAACTGCTGAGTAAGCAGTTGCTTTTTTTAAGAGTAGGTTATAGCTATATTGCATCAATGGCAAGTCAATTGGAAAAGATCATCCTGGGTATTGACCCAGGTACGCAGGTGATGGGATATGGATTGATAATGGTCAAAGGCCAGCGGTTGCAGTTGCTCCAATATGGAGTGATCCACCTAAGCAAATATACGAACCACGAATTAAAATTAAAGAAGATCTTCGACCGGGTGATCAGCCTCATCGATGACTACCACCCTGACGAGATGGCCTTGGAGGCACCCTTCTTCCACAAGAATGTGCAATCAATGCTGAAGCTGGGCCGGGCGCAAGGTGTAGCTATGGCCGCTGCCTTGTCTCGGGAGATAGCCATCCACGAGTATGCCCCTAAAAAAGTAAAGCAATCTGTAACCGGAAATGGCAATGCCGCCAAGGAGCAGGTGGCACAAATGCTTAAGACCCTACTTGGTTCAGAACCTACTCCAAAAATGCTAGATGCTACCGATGCCTTAGCGGTTGCCGTCTGTCACCATTTTCAAAGGAATAGTCCGGCAAAGAGTAGTAAGGGTTGGAAGGCGTTTATTCGGGAGAATCCGGGGAGGATTGGTTCTTAGTTCTCAGTTTGTGTACTTGTAGAATCAGGACATAGCAGGGTTCAATTTGCTAACCAACAAAGGCCTGATTGATCTTAAGAGCAACTGCAGATAATGAATCATGGCTCAATTTCAATTTAGGCCTGCTGAAATTAATATCGTCCATACTATTGAGTGGCACAAGATGTACATGGCAATGTGCCACCTCCAAGCCAATCACCGCAATGCCAATGCGCAAACAAGGCACTACCTTTTCTATGGCTTGGGCAACTTTCTTTGAAAACAAGTGCAAAGCAGTCAGTGAGTCATCATCGAGGTCATAGATATAATCGACCTCTTGTTTTGGGACCACAAGTGTATGTCCTTCTACCAGAGGATTGATATCCAGAAAAGCAATGAAACGGTCATCCTCGGCTACGATATGGCCCGGAATCTCCCGATTAATTATTTTTGAAAAAATAGTACTCACAAATTTGCTAACTGTAAACTGAGAACTGCCAACTCTAAACTAAACCCCTATCTCCAATATCTTAAACTCCATCTTCCCCGCCGGCGCTTCTATCTTGGCCACCTGGCCTACTTTTTTCCCTAACAGTCCTTGTCCGATCGGCGACTTGACTGAGATCTTCTGGGCTTTCAAATCAGCTTCCTCCTCTGACACCAACGTATAGGTTACTTCCATCCCATTCTTCTTGTTTTGGATCTTTACCTTAGAAAGGATTGATACCTTCGAGGTATCAATAGATGATTCATCAATTTCACGGGCATTGCCTACTACAGTTTCTAGTTTGGCGATCTTCAATTCCAGCAGACCTTGAGCATCTTTGGCCGCATCGTATTCGGCATTCTCGCTTAGATCTCCCTTATCACGGGCCTCGGCAATCTGCTTGGCAATATCAGTCCTTCCCCTGGTTTTCAGATCATTCAATTCATCTTTGAGTTTTTGTAAACCTTCCTTAGTATAATATGAAATATCTGCCATAACAGTCTGTTTAACTTTAAATTAAAATAACGGCCTCCATCAAGGCCGTTGCGTATTGGAACACAGATCTATACATAACGTATGATCAGTTCAATTCATTTGCCTAAAAACAAAATATCTACTAAAAAGTAGATACCTGCCTTGGGTTCTGATGACTACTAATCAAAAATAGGGATTTTCTATTGGGGTTACAAACTTTAATTGAAGCTAAAGGCCTCTTTTCCCAACAATTCGGGATGCATAGCTTTTAGCTTTTCAGTAACCTCTTTGTCGAACTTTGCCAGGTATAAGGTTTTTGCCTTGCACAAACTTTTCAGATTGAGCCCCTCCACTTCTCGGAGGTCGGCTTTATACAAATTGGCATTTTTGAAATGTGCTCCGGTAAGATGACAACCTCTCAGATCAGCTTCCATAAGAAAAGCATTTTGGAAGTCAGCTTTGATCAAAAAGGCGTTTTCAAAGTTGGTCTTAATTAATACTGCATCCCTGAAGTTTGCACCACTTGCGTAGGAGTTTTTGAAATTCACCTTATTGCACTGAGCGTTTTCAAGATTGGTCTGGTTCAACCGTGCACCCTCGAGGTTTGCTCCTACCAAATTGGCATGACTCAGGTTACATGAATTAATATTTGAGCCAGACAAAACCACATGACTTAGATTGGTTTTGGAGAGATAGCAATTCACCAGATTAATGTCATATATCTTATGCTGATTCAGTCGTTTGATATTTCCCACCGTTCTAAAAGCCGCCTCGTCAGATTCCCACAGACGGAAATCATCAATCTCATCTTGGTAGGTCTTAATGCGGAGCCTTTGCTCGCCAATTTTGTTAAGCCAGAAAATGAGTATACCGATTATGGCCACATCGAAAAGCATACCATGCGCCTCAACTAGTATTTGCTGAAAAAAGGTAGCAAAATTATTAAGGTAATGGTTAATGCTTAAGCCAACCACAACTATTGATAAAAGTATCAATACCACGAAAGAGGTTAGGATTGGTTTCTCAAGAATGTATTGGAGAACTCTGGTAAAGGTTTTAATCAAATTGTAACGGTACTGGGTTTCACATACTAAATCAAGTCTAAAGATAATGCTTCCAGAAATGCCAAACTGAGGAGAATGAAAGCAAAACTTACAGCTTATAGATACGAGAGGTAACCTTATGTTATACTCTTGTCAAAACCCAGCTGTTTAATCTTAGAAACCAGTACCTGATTGATCCTTTCATAAGATTCATGAGACCATCCACCTATATGAGGCGTAAGCAATACTCGACTTGAATTGACCAAGTAATTATGCACATCTTGCTGATTATCAGCCAATTTGCTAATTGGCTCTTTTGATAGTACATCCAATGCTACTCCGGTAATTTTACTCGAATCCATTAACCTAACTAAATCCTTAAGTGGTAGGATTTCACCCCTTGCGGTATTGAGGACCAGCAGATTATGCTTAAAGTTCGAAAAGAATCGAAAATCATAAAATCCCAAGGTTTCCGGAGTCAATGGTACATGTAGGCTAATTATCTGTGCTTGCTCCCATAGGGTCTCTAAAGTGGCTTCAGTTACAAATTGATCACTAAATCCTTCTTTGTATTTATCATAGGCTAATACCTCACAGCCGAAGCTTTTGAGGCGTTGAGCGAAGGCTTTCCCCATAAAACCATAGCCAATCAATCCCACGGTCTTTCCCATTACTTCTACTCCTCTATTGCCTTCACGATCCCAGATACCCTGACGCACTTGATCATGTCCTGAACCGATCCTGTGACTGAGGTTGAGCAGAAGGCCAACAGCATGTTCGGCTAAAGCGTCTCTGTTTCCTTCAGGCGCACTGATCACAGCGATTTTCTTTAATCGCAAATAGTCGGTGTCAATGTTGTCCAATCCGGCTCCTGCTCGGGCTACAAATCTAAGGGAAGTTGCTCTGTCGATGAGCTCCTTATCTATCGGGGTCTTACTCCGCACGATCAATCCTTGATATGCAGGTACTATTTCCAGGATCTCTTCACGGGTGGTCTTAGGTTGGTAGTCGGCATCAAAATTATTTTGATCCAGCAAATCTACAATGCTGGGATGCATCTGGTCGATGATCAAACATTTAGAATGAGGCACTGTTTAACGAAAATATAAAAGGTAAATAATACCCAAATAGATCGCCAGACCCAATAGATCATTGGTCGTGGTGATGAAGGGTCCTGAAGCTAGAGCCGGGTTGATGTTCATCCGATCCAAAATGATGGGAGTCATTGTACCCATAAAGGAAGCTAAAATGACCACACTGAAAAGGGCTAAGGAAACTATAAAGGCAAGCTTATAGCTTTCGCCCAGAAGAAACGCGATACCAACAAAGGTAAGTAACCCCAAAACTACACCATTCAGAAAGGCTACAAAAAGGATCTTAAAGAGCCTTTTACCATACTGATCTCCAAAAGCAGGCCTATGGGCCAGACTTTGTACTATGATAGATGATGACTGAATACCTACATTACCTCCTGTTGCCATAATTAATGGAATAAAAAATGCCAAAGCCGGGATCAAAGTGATCTCCTCATCAAAAAATTGAATAAAAATAGCTGCAATTAAACCGCCGATTAAGCCAATCATTAACCAAGGTAATCTGGCCCGGGTCAAGAGCCAGATGCTATCGTCTTCCTCTACGTCTTCGGAAATTCCGGACATGATCTGACGTTCCTGTTCGGCCATTTCCGTGATCACATCTACGATATCATCAATGGTAATTCTCCCTACCAGCTTTCTATTGACATTCACCACCGGAATTGCTTCGAGGTCGTACTTTTGCATCAAAGAAGCCACCTCCTCTTTTGCCATATAGGTTTCAACCGAAAAGACCTCATCATCATAGATATCAGATATTTTAACTTGATCATCGGCTAGCACGATCTTTCTGAGAGAAACCCGGCCTAGCAACCTTCCTTGATCATCAACCACATAAATTGAAAAGACCTTATTTACTTTGCCGGCCTGTCTTCTGATCTCTTCAATGCATTTGTTAATAGTCCAGTTGATATTGGCTTTGATCAACTCTTTGGCCATCAAGCCTCCTGCACAATCTTCCTCGTACCGCAGCAACTCAAGGATGTTGCCCGCTTTCTCAGGATTCTTTATGTTGGCAATTACTTCCTCACGTCTTTGGACCGGTTGCTCATTGAGTATATCGGCAGCATCATCAGAGTCGAGCGCCTCTACGTATCTTGCAATTTCATCTACTTTGAAGTCCTTGAGGAATTGATTTCGGATGTCACTATCAAGGTCATTGAGGATTTCTGCGCTTACCAGGGTATTTAACAATTCCATTACCCACTTGGACTCTTCAGCATTGAACTCACTTAGCAAAGTGGAAATGTCAGCCGGATTGACCCCTTCCAAACTTTCTTTAATGAAGTCAGCCTCACGATCAGAAACCGCGGTACCAAATCGCTCTAAAAACTCTTTGGTAAACTCAAATTGCTCTATTTCTTCCAATGCTCGGCCAACTTATTAGTAAGTGATACAAAGTCCGCGACAGAAAGCTGTTCTGCTCTCAGGTCCAGCTCAGTCAGTCCACGTAAATAGTCAGGCAAATTAAACGGTTTTAGAGCGTTGCGCAAAGTTTTTCTCCTATTTTGAAATCCCTGTTTAATGATCTTTTTGAACAGTTTTTGATCACACCCAAACGGGGTTTTTGGCAATCGTTGTAACCTCACCACTGCCGATGATACCTTTGGGGGCGGCGCAAAGGATTCAGGGCCTACCGTAAATAGATACTCCACTTTGTAAAATGCTTGTAGTAATACACTCAGAATCCCATAGGCCTTTTTACCGGGTGATGAACTGATTCTTTCGGCCACTTCTTTTTGCAACATCCCCACAACCTCCACCACATGATCCTTGTAATCCAGCACCTTAAACAAAATCTGAGAAGATATGTTATATGGGAAATTGCCAATTATGGCCAAGTCACCATCAGTAATACTCAAGGGATCCCATGAAAGAAAGTCTCCACTAATAATGTGATCCGCCTTGTCAGGGTATTTTCTCTTTAGGTAGGCGATAGATTCTCGATCTATTTCGATTAAAAATGTTTCAAATCCCATCCGCTCAAAAAGCAGCTGCGATAGAACACCCATCCCTGGTCCCACTTCCACAACTCTATCACAAGCATCAGGCGGGTTAAGGCTAGCAACAATCTTAGCAGCTAATTGCTGATCCTTGAGAAAATGTTGTCCAAACCTTTTCTTAGCTCTTACGGCAGTCATATCCTGAAACTGTCCCAAAATTCATTAAATTACGCTTCTAAACTACAAGATAATTAAGAGAACCTTCAGAGTTACAGTGCAAAATGAACCAAGAGAATAAGCATAAAAAACCGATTATTGGCATCACCATCGGCGATATTAATGGCATTGGAGCTGAGGTTATTATTAAGACTCTTTCAGATAATCGTATCACCAAACTTTTCTCCCCGGTGATATACGGGTCCTCGAAGATCATCTCCTATTACAGAAAAGCTCTGAATGCAGAACAATTTAACTACAACCAGATAAAGCAATTGGATCAGCTAAACCATCGTAAGATAAATGTTCTGAATTGTTGGGAGGAGAACGTGACTATCCAGGTTGGTTCCATCACATCAGAAGGTGGCAAATACGCCTACCTTTCTCTAAAAGCAGCCACTGATGATTTGCTTCAAGGGTCTATTGATGCCATGGTTACTGCGCCTATTAATAAGAAAAATA
>JBPCUG010000295.1:0-3486 GCA_051011275.1 Cyclobacteriaceae bacterium
TTTAACTAAGAATTGTAAACTTTGAACTGATTTCGGGGTGTAGCGCAGCCCGGCAGCGCGCGTCGTTCGGGACGACGAGGTCGGAGGTTCGAATCCTCTCACCCCGACAAGTTGTGTTAGAGTTTGAGTGTGGGTGTGAGTGTGTGATCCAAGACGATTAGATTAAGAGAGGATGAGAAGCCTGCCTTTGTCGTATTTGGGGCTTCTAACTGCATAGGATATCACTAGAAATGCAATTCGCAATCGATCCGTTTTATTGTTGTTTAGGCTTGGGTTACATCCTATTTCAGTTTCACCAGAAGGATTCAGGTTACTATATGACAAATGTGATCTAAGATAAATACCTTTGGATCCACAATAGATGTAAGGTTGGTACTTTATAAGAGCCTTAGGGGTAACCCAATCTATTTTAATCTATAGTATTCACGTACAAGTACGCTCAAAAATACGTATAAACACGCAGGTGATTTTCACATCAAAATCGTGCTTTTGTTTCTAACTGTTTTGCTTACTTTATGGCTTAAGAGAGAACATGCGGTCAAGATTTTCTGTACCGGCTGATTTTCTTGGTTGATTACAATTGGATAAGATATGAAAGGGTCTCATAGGTACCTTTCGTAACTCATATGCATTTAGTTGTACGCAGTGGCGAACTAATCGGTAGCTGCCACCATAATAGCTTAGTAATGGTAACCGGAATACGGGCTTGCCTTCTGATGATTTATAAACTGATTCGACCAGGGCGTAGACAAAGGGGTAAGATCCCGTATTCTAGGTGATGATACAACTATCAATTGCTACGCATTTTTTACCTTTTGGAAACTCAGTTTAGGACTCCTTGGGGCCACACCGGGGCGCAGCCCGACTTAGCAGGCTACAATTCTTGAAAAGGAAAATTCCGGATGAACATCAAAAGCACTTCCACATTGAGGTCGCCTTTTTCATTTGCGAGCTTTAACTTCAGCGTATTGCCGGTTAGTTGGTTTGTCAGTTGTTAATGCTTTAAAAAAGAACAAGGTTACCAGCTAAGAATTATTTATTGGCCCGTTTTACGGGTTTTGCTTCAAGACAGGGATAAAAAAAATCCCTCATATTTTGGTTTGCCAATTAAAATCGAAAACTTGTGATAGACTTTTTCGACAATTATTATTTTATTAGTCCCTTAAATTCGAATCACATGACAACAAAGGAAATAGCTAACCGACTAATTGAGTTATGCAGCCAAGGAGAGTGGCAGCAAGCTCATGATGAGCTGTACAGCCGCGATGCAGAAAGCATTGAGCCTGAAGGAACACCTTGGGGAAATGTAAAGGGGATGGAGGCCATCGCTAAAAAGGGAGAGCAATGGTCCGCTGGTATCGAAGAATTTCATGGAGTTGAAATCAGCGAGCCTGTGGTAGCTGATAACTTCTTTGCTGTGCGAATGGTATCGGACACCACCATGAAGGGTATGGGTAGGCTGCAATTTGAAGAGTTAGCCATGTATCAAGTGCAGGATGGTAAAATTGTAAAGGAGCAATTCTTTTACACACCTCCTCCTCAATCGTAAGGATAAAACTCCAAATATTCAATTTCCTTAAGTCACTCTGTCTTGGTTAGAATTCCCAGCTTCCATGGAATGGAGGGGTATTCATTAGTGATATCCTCTTCTAACACTCCTTGAAATATCCATTGCGCTGCAGATGGATCGTACTCCATTTTTTGATCGTAACTGGTTCTAATTACTTCCCCGTGAGACACCATATTAGTCCATTTATTTTCACCTTTATAAACCAACTGATCTCCAGTAGCATAATAGTCCGTACTTTTTTTCCAGGGCCCTTCGAGATGATTGGCTTTTGCTAGTCCATAGGAGCGAACTCCCTGTTGATTCAATTCATAAATCATGTGATACTCTTTCTTTTCTTTGACTTTATAAATATGGACCGCTTCATGTACACCATCGAAAACTGTTTTTGCCTCACCCCATCCGTGAGGAAAATCTTTGTAGTTCGTAGACCTGTAAGCCACCTGAGCATGTGATTGCGTGTAGAATAGGTAAACTTTATTTTCATCTGCAATGATCCAGAAATCAATCCACTTTTGATCGGTATCTTTTCTAAGCAACGGGGTAGATTCGCTCCAGCCCTCCACATCGGATACATCGGAATTGATGGAAAAAGCGGGCTGATAGTTGCTATCCCTATTCTGGAAGATCAGGTACCAGATATTTTGAGGCTCGAAGAAAAAAACCTGTGGAGCACATCCATACCTGGTCCTGCCCCTTATCTGGGGTAGATCGTATCTTTTAACTGTTTGTAATTGCCCCAATTCTGGAGCGGAAACATAGCGAGTAGTATATTCAGAAGAACCACGTGCCGTATAAAATAAATGCCAAACTCCATTAAAATTTACAATGGTGGGATCTTTTACCGATACCTCATCTGGCGAGTCGGCCGGACCAGCTTGCAATATCGGATCGCTCAAGTGCCACGTGTTTTGAGTATCAGAGCATGCTAAGAACAAACAGCTTAGGATCAGAAAGACAAGATATCTAAGCATAGCTTGATTTGGTAGGATCCTATCATTGTCTTTCCATCATTGGTAAGATTAAAAATAGCAATTTTTATAAGTGTCTTCGTCTGCGGTTATAACCCTGACCGAGATTTTCATCTTATTAAATTGGTCATTTCATTCCAAGTTATACACATTTTACTTCACTTATTTATTACATTTAAGAGACACAATAGTTTTTACTCCTTTAAAAATACCAATAATGACTGTGCAGCTTCAAGCCATATCACTTCAGAAGAAACATCAATTTCTGCTTGTTATACTATTATCACTGAGCCTTTTGCTACTGTCCTCTAGTACTAAGGCTCAATTAAATGTGGAGACCATGATCCCGCCGGGGGCCAAACTCTATACACAATATTGCTCTGGTTGCCATGGAGTTAAAATGGAGGCTTTTGTTAGCACAGGTTGGAAACATGGTACCAGCAAAGAGGAGATCCGCGCATCGGTTATGACTGGCCGAGGTGATGGAGCTATGCCTGCATGGGGGGAGATCCTATCCGCAGAACAGATCAGCGATCTAGTAGCCTATCTCCGGGATGGATTCGAAAATTTGGGCAAATATGATCTGGAAGAAGAGGAGTTTGACCTTACTCAGGTATTTGAGAGTAGCGATTTAAAATTTAAGCTGGAATTGGTTGCCGATGGAATGGAAAAGCCATGGGGTATGACATTTCTCGATGATGGGAGCATGTTGGTAACCGAAAAGGAAGGAAAACTATTCCATCTTTCGGCAGATGGTCAAAAAGCCGAAGTTAAGAATCCGCCTGCGGTGAATGACGGCAGACAAGGAGGCTTGCTCGATGTAACGCTGCATCCTAGCTACGATGAAAACGGCTGGCTTTATCTTTCCTATTCCATATCGAAGGAAGAAGATGGTGAAACATTAAATACCACTGCCGTTTCCAGGTATAAATTAAAAGACAATGCACT
>JBPCUG010000296.1:0-3200 GCA_051011275.1 Cyclobacteriaceae bacterium
CCATATACCATCACAAGAAGTATGATCCAAAATATATTGTCCATCAACTGGATTTTCCAAAGCCGCTCCGTGAGCAATCAGCATGACATCAGGCTTGATCTTGCGGAGCTCTTTATAGGCTTCCTCTGTTTTGGCTGCTGTTTCTTCAATAGTTTCACCGGAATCGTAACCCTTCAAACCTCCTTTAGTAGTGCCGGCATGAAAGCAGAAGATATCGGGTTGTGCCCCCTCAACCATTTTGATGCTGTCTTCCAGGTCAAAAGCCAAACCCACAGAAACCATTTCCATTTCTCTGGCCAGTTTAAGCATTTCAATCTCATTGTCCAAAGTGATACCGCTTTTGGTAAGTACCTTATAGATCTCACTGTCTTTGTCTACATAACTGATTGATGGACCAATATTGGAGGCGGAAAAAACACCCATTGCCTTCAGGTCATTAAGTACCCATCGCATGTCTTTTAGCGGATCATTGGCATTGAGGCAAGCGCAAATAAATGCATCACCTTTTATCGCTGGCATAATGTCCTCTCGCGTGTAATCCATTACTTGCTTATTAGAATCCAGGATCGGCCACATCATTGACATGGTGCCCATTCCATTAGCTCTCAATCGGGCTCCGGAAAAAGTGTTAATGCAATCCGCCCCTGCTTTTTCCAATAAACTGGCCCCTAAACCACTTCCGGCACTGGCAATAAATATTGGTATTCGGTCGGTTACTTTTTTTCTGAGTTTGCCAAGAATTTCCTTTCGAGAAGTAAGAGGTACTATCATTTTTTAATACTTTCTTTAATCCTATAAATAATTAATAATCAATATAATAAAGCAAATTGCTTAATCTTTTTATTAAACAACAGCGGTGTCACGTTGCAACAAAACAGTCAATAGCTGTGTACTTAGATCACCCGCTCATTTCCACCATCTATTGGCACCTGGGCTCCGGTGATTTTTGAAAAAGTCGGACCTAACATGGTCACCGTCAATTCAGCCACATCCTTAGAAGTGACTTCAACTTTTAGTACATTGTTGGTTTTATATTCTTCAACTGTGAGACCATAATGTTTGGCTCTGGCCGTCAATACCTCATCAGTCCAGATATCCGTATCGTACACTGCATTGGGGTGAACGATATTGACCCTGATCCCTTTGGGGCCTAGTTCCATGGCAGCTACTCGTCCCAACTGAGTAAGTCCAGCCTTGGCCACCGAATATGCAGAAGCTCCAGGGCCTGGAGCAGGCACATTCTTTGAACCTACGATCACTACAGCCGGATCCATTCCCAGCTCAAGATACGGTAGGCATAGCTTGAGCAGCCTTTGCTGACTGGTCACATTGATATCCATGCTTTTACTCCAAACAGCATCGTCCATTTCGCTGATAGAAAAACTCTTTGGAAAAATACCAGCATTGGCGATCAACATATCCAAACCACCGAAACTGGTAACGGTCTTTTTAATCGCATTTTCCAGTTGTTCCGGTTTGGTTACATCACATATTATTCCCAGAACTTCATTTTGTTCAAAGCGGGTGGTTATTTCCGGATTGATATCCAGGGCAGCCACTACTGCACCCTCACCTATCAGTTTTTCTACACAAGCTTTGCCGATCCCGCTGGCAGCCCCGGTAACCAAAGCTATCCTACCTTGCATCACTTTTGCAGCACCAGCTTTTTTTAGCTTCGCCTGTTCTAATACCCAGTACTCCATTTCAAATAGATCATCCTGAGAGAGCGCATGCCATCCCCCAAGCTGCTCAGCTCCACTGATCGCCTGTATAGTATGTCGAGATATGTCTTCGATGATCCTAAGATGCTTAAGCGTTGGACCGAATGAAAGCAGTCCGTAGCCTGGCCATATTGCCCAACGCGGAGCAGCGTCTAGTTTCACTTGGTCGCTATTATTGAATTCATCGAAATAACGACCATAGTCTTTCACATAATGAGCTACATCCTCTTCGTGGTTACTTGACAGCAGGATCAATGGAGTGCGTTTGGTCCTGATGATATGATCCGGGGTAAGGGGTCCACGACTGGCGATATCATCAACATTGGTCAAATTGCTAAAGGCAACCGAAGCTTCAGAGTCAGATAACTTGGCCAGAACAGGCGTGCCCCAAACTTTAGCTATCTCACTCCTTAGCTGAGCCATCTTTACAGTATCAGGTTCTGTAGTTGGTGCACCAGACAATTGTTCCACTCCTTGTTTTTTTAAGTAGTCTTCCGCCTTAGAAACTATTTCAATCATTTTCTCATAACTCAGCTTAGCATCGTTATTGAAAGTAAAGACACCATGATTGAGCAATATCATTCCTTCTATCTCATCCCAATCGATATCTTTGGTCATCTTATAGATCTCCTGGGCCAGAATAAAACCAGGCATCACGTAGGGAACAATCAACAGTTTATCCCCAAATAGATCTTTGATCCTTTGGGGACCGTCAGCCGTATTACTAATCGTTACCACCGCATCTGCGTGGGTGTGGTCTACGTAAGTATAAGGAATGATTGCATGTAGGATTGCCTCGACAGAAGGATTGGGTGCTGAAGGGTTAGTCATGGCCGCCCTTTGGTTTTTGACCATATCCAGATCATTCAAGGAATCAAGTTGAGCCATCTGCAGCAAAGTGCTCATCTTTACTGGAGCAAAACCAGCCTCCTCAATAGTACCAAGATCCCACCCGCTGCCTTTCACGTATAGAATATCTTCCTCTTGCCCGAAAATATTCTTTTCTCGAACCTTTACTGAGGTGTTCCCTCCACCGTGTAGGACCAGATCTTCCTCTTGCCCAAGCAGCCTCGAAGTGTAGACCCTAAGCTTTAACGGATCATTATTAAATTTCTTTGCTTCTGTTTCGTTCCACAAGCTTTTCATAAAATCAGATGGGCATTAAATTGGTTTAACAAAAAATTGAAGCATTAATATAGAGATAAACCCGAAAGGGTCAAAGCAAAAAAAGGCGCCCTAGAATAGGAAGGATATAAAGAAATAATGGTAAGGTCGATCCCCATTCGAAAGGACCTACTCTTACCATCAATACTTCTTCGTTCAGCAAGCTTCTTTTGCCGCTGAAATCAATAAAATTGTTTACCTAGGAACCTGCCTTCTTCGCTTCAGCTACGACTACCATTTTCATTCCACTTCGCTCAGACTGTGCTCCGGTAACCTCGGCCATTTCACCGGCCAGCTCTTTAAGCGCATCATAAG
>JBPCUG010000297.1:0-5568 GCA_051011275.1 Cyclobacteriaceae bacterium
TAACTTTTGATCAGTTCACCAATGACTGGAGGAACTACTATCTCGATATGTCAAACCAGGTAAGTAAAGATTATCGTGCTCCTGATAAAAGCAATTTTGTGGAGGACCGCAACAAAAGAAACTATTATTACAACCAGGTTAAGATAAGCCCTAATGGAAATTTTTTGGCTTACAGTCAAAATTTCAATGGTAGGTATCGCATCTTTATCAAGGAATTAGCATCGGGGAAAACCGATCAAATCTACTCCGCAGGCTATAAGGTGATTAACCAAGCTATCGATATTGGGATCCCTTTACTTAGCTGGAAGGATAATAATTCTCTCGGTATTATAGGAGTTGAGAAAGGGCGCTATCATTTGATCCTTCACGAGATAGGAACGAAATCTCAACTCAAGCGCGAGCTAAGGAAAATTACGCAAGTTGAGGATTTTGCTTTTAAAGAAAATAGTAGTAGCGCAATATTGAGCGCCGATCACAATGGACAGAACGACTTGTTTCTGCTTTCTACCAAAAAGAATAGCCTAAGAAGATTAACCAATGATAGCTACGACGATATTCATCCAAGGTTCCTGCCTGGTTCAAATAAGATCGTATTCTCTTCCAATCGAATCAGTGATAGCTTAAAAAACGAGAAAGTAACGCTGCAAAATATTGATGAGAATTATAACCTGTTTCAAATTGACCTAGACTCCTCCAGATCATCAGTTAAAAGAATAACTAATACCCTAAGCAAAGACATTATGCCAATTCCTGGCGGTGAACAATGGATATACTACCTGAGTGACCAAAAGGGGATAAGCAATATATATCGCTACGGGGTAAATAATCGTCTTTACAACCAGGTATCTAACTTTTCAAGTAGTATTAAGACGCTTGATATAAATTTCGAAAAATCCATGATTGCCTACGTGGCCCTGGTAAATGGAGCGGATCAAATAATTCTTCAAAAAGGATATAACCTAAACCAAAATAATTTTACACCTCAGACAAAAAGACAGGATATAAAACAGGCGCTTTTCGTAGCACAAAGGATCCGTGATAGGCGAGAAAAGGAGTTGTTGGAATCTGCGGAGCCCCAGATCGTTGAAGAAAGTACGGATACCATACCGAAGTTAGGAGAAGAACAAGAAACAGATATTCTGGATATTGATAATTATGTTTTTGATAGTGAAGTGAAGGAAGAAGTTGAAAAGGAGCAGCCAACTGATATCCTGGATACTGACAACTACGTTTTTGATACTGAAGTAAAAAAGGAACTGGAGGAGGAGAAAGACGAAGGAACTACTCTGCTCAAAAACCTTCGCAGATTGAGGAAAGATCGTCAAATTGATGGCCCGGTTCCCTATGAACCAAGAGTGGGTTTTGACAACCTGATCTTTTCCTGGGTTGTCGATCCATTAATTGGTTTTGGCATACAGTCAGAGGTGCAGGTCAACGATCTATTGGAAAACCACAAATTTTATGGAGGGATCTTGGTAACCACCGATTTGAGAAGTGGCAGCTATTTCGGCAAGTACGAGTATCTCAAAGACCGTTTGGATTTTCATGGAAAGTTTAGCCGCAAGACCATCTTTAGAGCAGTTAATGATCCTCTGGAGGATTTTGATATAAAATATGTTAAGACTCAAATAGAGGTGGGTGCCTCTTTCCCACTAAACATCCGATCGAGGTTTGAGGTTAGTCCGTTTTATGTAGGTACACGTTCGTTTGACTTAGATCCTAACAAGTTAAGTGTAGCTCCGGGTACGCCTGGAGCACCAACTGCGGTAGACACCCAACGTGATTATGTAGGTGGTAGATTGGAGTATGTATTCGACAATTCGGTAGCCAACGGTTTAAATTTCGAAGGTACCAGAGCCAAGACAAGCATAGAACACTATGAGAATTTTGATAGTAGCGGTCTGAGTTTCACAAATTTCAAGATGGACCTTCGACACAACCAAAAGATCCATCGGGACCTTATCCTAGCTACCAGGCTCTTTTATGCTCGTTCTTTTGGCAATGATCCCAAAGACTTTTTACTTGGCGGTATGAGCAATTGGTTGTTCAACACAACGGACAATGACAATGTCGTGGGCAATCCGTTGTTTGACCCAGTGAGACAAGATAATAGTGATATCCTTTTTGTCGAGTATGTCACCAACATGCGTGGGTTTAATTACAATAAATTTAATGGAAATAATGCATTGGTCTTTAATGCTGAATTGAGATTCCCGATTATCAAGTACTTTAACAGGGGGCCGATAGCTTCCAATTTTTTCAGAAACCTGCAGCTGATAGGTTTTGTTGATGCTGGTTCTGCATGGACTGGTAGTTCGCCATTAGCAGACCAAAATAGTTTAAACACAGAGATAATCGATGGCAACAACTTTAAGGCCACTATAAACAATTTTGGTAGCCCTTGGCTCGTTGGCTATGGTGTCGGGGCCAGAACTGTTTTGTTAGGATACTACCTCAAGTTTGATGTTGCCTGGCCCTATGAGGACTATGAAGTCCGAAATCCAAAGTTCTATTTTACTTTAGGATTTGATTTTTAGTTTGCTCTTGACTGACCGCCTTCTCTCAGTCCCATAAATTCTTTCCAACCAAACTTTACGGAACAGTGTCTTTGTAATGTAAGGACCAACAGTATGTATATGAGAAAATTGCTACTCTATGCACTTATAGGCCTAATGGCTTTTTCTTGTGGTGAGGCACAACCGGATGCATCATTATTGGGGCCAACGAATATTAGGGTAAAGAATATAAGTCTTTTTGATTTTGATGAAGTAGAGGTTTCGGCTCCTGGCGGAGTGGCTAATTACGGGCCTGTAGCAGTACAAGCAACTTCTGACTATCAATCTTACTCGGAGGCCTATAGATATGCCTTTATTAAGGTTACCATTGGGGATAAGGATTTCATACTGCAGCCTATTGACTATGTTGGTGAGTCCCCATTAGGCGTAGGCAATTTCACCTACGTCATAGATGTGCCAGACCTTGAAGGTTCCGGGATCACATTGATATTGTCGGTAGATTAGTCTTAGTATGCCCGATTGAGCTTTTGCTTTGGCTGTTTGTACTTTTTGGCAAGTTTCACTGCTTGATAGGCGTTGATCACTCCACCAGTCTTACTCAATTCCCCAAACTTTACTTTTTTATCTGCTTCTCCCGGCAGCTCCACTTCTGTATTTTTATATGAAACTGCTGACTTGACAATGATCTCTTTTACTTGTTGAGCTGTCAAGTGAGGAAAGTAAGATAAAAGCAGTGCAGCAACCCCACTTGTCACCGGAGCAGCCATACTAGTTCCACTAGCCTTTTTGTACGACTCATCCGGAGCAGTTGAGTAAATATCAAACCCGGGAGCGAAAATATCGACACTGGTTTTACCGTAGTTGCTGAAAGAAGCTGGCAATTCTTCAGCTCCCTTCCAGGTAGCAGCTCCTACCTCTATCCAATTGGAAGCTTCACCGCCCTGTCCCGAATACTTGTGAGTAGGATACTGCTGCTTTACATCGTTATTGTCTGCGCTGTTTCCTGCTGCATGAACTAGTAATACATTCCTCTGTTCCGCATACTTTACTGCTTGGTCTACTGCTGATTTGTCTGGGCTAAATCTTTTTCCGAAGCTCATGTTAATAACCTGAGCCCCATTATTAACTGCGTAAATAATAGCATTCGCCACATCTTTATCTCTTTCATCCCCGTTAGGAACTGCTCTGAGGACCATTATTTGAACATTGTTGGCAATTCCATCCATTCCGATATTATTTTCCCTTTGTGCGCCAATGATACCTGCCACATGAGTGCCGTGAAAGGCAAAGCTCCCCTCGACGTCGTTGTTACCATAGTCTTTTTCTTTCACATCAGCATAGTTGTCGCCGATCATTGATCTTGGATCGTAATCCAGGCTATAGCCATAATTTAGTGCGGTGGTAAAATACTCTTGGCCTTCCTCCAGGTCTGCATCAGTGAGACCATTTGTATAGGCAGTTTCAAGTATCTGTTGCGCTAGCCTTACTCTTTCATCAGTAGACTCCACGGCCCTAACCTCCTCTTCTGTTATGGTATCCATTTGTAGATACCCCTGCATTAATTTCTTTGCATAAGTAAAGCTGTTGTAGAACTGGGAAAAGCCCTGGTACTGCGTTTCCATTTTGCTCACAGTATTCTTGTACTCTCTTTCGATCTTCTCGAAGTAAGCATATTCTTCATCCGCTTTTTTATCCGCTTCATTCATGTTGGCATACTTGCTCAGAAGCCTTTTGTATTCGCGGGTCAATTCGTAGGTATCGAATTCCACATTTTCCTCTGCACCACCTATAAAATTCCAGCCATGCACATCATCTACATAACCATTATTATCATCGTCCTTACCGTTTCCAGCAATCTCATCTTCATTTACCCAAATCACCCCCTTTAAATCGTCATGATCAATATCTATTCCTGAGTCAATAACCGCCACAACTACTGTTTGTGAAGATTTACCCTTCAGCAATTCTTTATGAGCCTTTATTGAGCTTATGCCGGGGTAGGAGCTTTCTTTAGGATCTAAATGGTGCCAATTTTCCGGAGTTTCCTTGTCAGTCGAGTCATTAAACAAATAGGAATCCTCGGTATTTGAAGCTTGTGCGGTATAACCCATCAGCAGAAATCCTGCTAATAGAAATTGAAGATATTTCATGAAGGTCGATTTTTTAATTAATTCAAATAGACTTAATAAGTAACACCAAATCTGATGCCAAAAATTCTGAATCTACAATGATAATAAGAAATTCCCATAATTATGATCGTCATGTAAGATTATACTTTAATTCTGCGGGATACATTTAAAGTGCCATCCTCAGGCTAATCAACTTTACTTATTTCAAAAAAATCCATATTTTTATTTAGCCCAAAGGATTCAGGAGTGAGGATATTTACTGTAATAAGCATATTGATTGGTTTTAGCCATCTCATGGCGCTGGGTCAGGATCAGCTCTTGTCACCAGAAGAACTTAAAAGGCAACTTGAAGAGCGTCTTGAACAACTTTCTGATATTGATACCTTCTTGTATGACACTACGGATCCAGAGTGGATAACAGACTGGCAACAGCAAAATGAGTTGTCCGTCGAAGGGATGCCGCAAGTGCTAATTGTCCCGGAGGTTCTTGATCAAAACCGAATGCTCCTTCAAAAGCTTGACTGGGCGACCCACAACATGCCCATTAAGGATTTTCCTGCAGATACAATACGCCAGCGAGATCCTTAGTTGGAAGCAGATTGAAATTCTATAACCAAATCGTCTTGCTCAACCATGGTGCCACCTTTTAAATGGACCCTTCGAACAATACCTGCGTTGGGAGCGGTAATAGAAGTCTCCATTTTCATGGCCTCGATTATAAACAAGAGATCATTTTCTGCTACTTTATCTCCTTTTTTTACCTTTATATTCGCCAAGCGCCCTTGTAGTGGCGCGCCGATTTCATACGCTTCACTTGCTTTGCGATGTACTGGCCTGACCTCAGTAAATGACCTATCTCGTACCAGTATCCTACGGGTTTGACCGTTGAGCTCAAATGAGACGGTACGCATACCATCTAAATC